>NZ_SDLA01000025.1:0-22695 GCF_013096845.1 Geobacillus sp. BMUD | reverse complement strand
TCCGACGTTGTACATGTTCTTGGCAATATGGCACAGTTCTCTAAGAGTCAAGTATTCTTCTTTGGTCAAACCATTTAGCTGTTGTTTGATACAAAAATACATTTTTTCACCTCCCATCTAACTATATTACTGCAGATGAGCATTTTTCATTACAGTAATTTCCATGAAATAAGAGACAAACAGGGGACCCCTTAGGCGACATGGAGCTGTTTTTTGATCACATCAATGGGAATATCTTGTTTTGCGGCGTCATAGATGAACTCAACGACGCTGTGTCCTTTCCGAGACCGAAGAAGCTCCAGTCCGGAAGAGAGGTCTTGTTGAGATTCCGCGATGCTGTATACGCAGGCAAATAGCACCACTGCCCAATACCGTTTCACCGCCCGAACGTGACGAACACGGTACCCATCGAGCTTCAGCTGGTCTTTGGCCTGCCGGAAAAAGCATTCGATCGTCCAGCGCTGGGCATAGTAACGCAAGATGTCTTCGTCACTCAGCTCCCGGTCGGTGCTCAAGACGACATGGAGATGATCCGGCGTCATCGGTTCATCCGCCTTCCAAGCCAGCAGCACCACCGCGTCATCAAGACCGTTGAGCGCGCCTTCGTAGCGGTAGACACGATAGCGCTCGCTCCCCACCGTGACGAGGCGGGTGTCGTTTGGCTCGATATAGCGGGCAAACTCCTTCGCTTGAATGGCGATGCCTTTCGGGTAGAGAATCCGGTTCGTCTTGAGCATGGCGATGACATGGAATCCTTGTTTCAGGCAGGCTTCGATGAGCGCTTGGGACGGATACCATGAATCCATGAGCACATACACCGGCTGAGCCCACTTCCCCTTGAGCGAGGAAAGCATCTCGATCGCTAGGTCGATTTTGCTTCTTCCCGCCGCCTTATCATAGAGACGAAACGCGAACGGAAACGCTTGTGTGAAGGTATGCACCATCAGCCAAACAAGCGAATGCCCCCAGACGGATTGATGATCTTTGTGCGAGTAGTGCCAATCACACCCTTGAATGGCGTGGGCGGCCCGTGACGAAGGCTTCGTTTTTTGACAAATCGTATCATCGATCGAAACAAAAAGGGGTTGATTCTCCTGTTTGGCGATTCGCTGGATGCGCTGAAGGATCCATTGCTGGAGTTTGCGAAGCAACGTCTCTTCATCCCAAGGGCTTTTCGTGAAAAAATGGCTGAGCGTGGTTCGATGATTGGGATGAAAACTCCAGTGATGGACATCGGTCAATGTTCCCGAAAATCCCTTGGTAGTCAAGGCCTCCACAATATGAACGAGATGCTTGATGACCGGTTTCGAGAAATAAAGCGCCAACCCCAACGTCATGAAAAACTTGTGGATTCCTTGATGATGTGCTAATCTATTCATGAGACATGAACCTCCTTGTGGGTAGTTGGTGGCACATCTATTCTAACCAAGGAATCGGGTTCATGTCTCCTTTTTTGTTTAGTTGTCAATTTATGTTAGCAAATTTGCTCATCTACAGTATATTATACTATATTTTACTGAATCTATACTATTTTCAGTAAAATATAGTTAAGGCGATTCATCTCCCACTTACTCCGCTTCGCTTCGTTGAAGTGGGAGTCTTCTCGCCTAATTAAGATAAAAAAACCAACCCAAATACCGACGTCTTTTTCATCGCCTAGTCCCCCCTTTTTTCTTTAAACACCATTTTATACGATATCAATAGCGGAAAACACGTCCCCCTTGCCGACCTTCCATGCCCGAGTTCTGAAACGAAAGCAAGGAGTGCAATACATAACTTCTATATTTTATGTTACCTTCCTTTTTTGCGCACATATTTGATATGGATGACATATTCCTATCGCCGGCGCCGAGAAGAGTGGTGATTGCATCAGTCATACGGCGCCAAAAGGTGTTTTCTCCACTACATCAACCTTAATATTTTTGAAGCTTTCCAAAAACACTGGCGTTAAGAAAGAGCGATGTTCATCGACCTTCTAGAAGGCCGGTGAAAAACAACCGGTTCGCTCCATTTAGGAGAATCCGAAAGACCCACTATAGTTCGACTTTTAGAAAAAGAAAAAGGGAAGTACGTGGACATTTCTCCCGTTTCTTCCCTCTTGGTTTCACCACATGTTTATTCGATTTCCTTTGGTCTATCCATGTTTGCCCTTGTTTGTCAAATAAGATGCCGGGGATGGACTGTTTCGTTTCCCAGTAAAACATCATCCAAAGTCCGACTTGATTTCTCTCGATGAACGGTTATTTTTTAAGTGAACGAGTGTATTTGGTGTTTACAAATTTTTTATAAGCAACGCACAGCACTCCACATGCGCGGTATGCGGGAATAAATCAACCGGCTGGACGATTTTCAATGTATAACCAAATGGAACTAATTCCGTAATATCTGCCGCCAACGTTTCTGGGTTGCACGAGACGTAAACGACCCGCTCCGGCTGCGCCCGGCCGATTTTGCGCATCACCTTCCCGCCCGCACCCGAACGCGGAGGATCCAAAAGCAACAGCTCCGGCCTTCCGAATTGTTCGAGCACCTCATCGATGCCGCGCCGGGCGTCCCGCGCCAAAAAGTACGTGTTGTCGATGCCGTTGTCTTTGGCGTTGCGTTTCGCCGATTCGATTGATGTTTCCACAATTTCAATGCCGGCTAACGCCTTGACCCGCTTGGCGAACGGCAAAGAAAACGTGCCAACCCCGCAAAAGAGATCGATCATTTTTTCGTGCGGCTGCGGATTTCCCATTTCCAACGCCAGCTCGACCAATTTGGCCGCTTGCACCGGGTTCGTTTGGAAAAACGTGTCAAACCACAGACGGTAGCGAAACCCGCATAACTCGTCATAAATGAAATCACGACCGGCCAACACATGGGTTTGTTCTGCCTGAGTGCGGTCAGCCCACGCCCGGTTTTCCAGCCAAAGCAAGCTTTTCACTTCCGGGAGCGCCTTCGTGATCCGCTCCGTCAAATCGGCTGCCGCTTCTTTTAGATCCCCTTCCGGCGCCTCGGTCGCGAAAAGCGCCACCATGACTTCCCCGGTCGCAAACGACTCGCGCACCATGAGATGGCGAAGCAACCCTTCATGCGTATCCTTATGATACCCAGGCAGCCGATGATCGCGCGCCCAACGCGCCACCTCCATGGCAGCTTTGACGATCTTCTCGCCGGCAATGAGGCATGTCTCCAACGAAATGACTTGCCGGAAGTTCCCGTGCTCATGCAGTCCAAGCAACCCTTCCGGAGAAAACGTAAACTCCATTTTATTGCGGTAATGCCACGGATGTTCCATTCCGATCGTCTCGCGGACAACGTTCGGGTCAAATCCGTACTGCTCCAAAAGTGCCTTCACATGCTCCGTTTTATGGCGCAGCTGCCCTTCATAGTGCCAGTGCTGCCAGACACAGCCGCCACAGCGGTCAAAGTGTGGACACGACGGCGCAAGCCGTTCCGGATGCGGCTCGATCACTTCTTCCAACCGCGCCTGAACTCTGCGCCGTTTTGGCTCATCGACAACGACTCGCACCTTCTCACCCGGAAGTGTAGACGGAATGGCCAGTTTGAGCTTCTTTCTCTTTCCGTCCTCTTCATGCCAAACGGCGGCTTGTCCAATTCCTTTTTTATCCAACTGATGAACTTCTGCCACAAACGAATGGTTCGTCACACCGCCCAATGGGTTCCCTCCTTTTCGACATGAATCAGCTTGATTTCATTCTTGAGTGTATTGTACACTTTGTCGCAACGGACTTATGCTTGGCGGAAACATACGTTTTTCATTATAACAAGGAACGCCTTTCATTGAAAACGGCAGAACATCATTCCCGATCGATGGGAGCTGCATTCGTTTTCATTTGCTTTTAACACCAAAAGGTGATATATTTATTTTGAAACCTATTGGTGTTATATTCAATGAACGGAGGAATTCTTGTGGAAACCAAGCAAACATTGCCGGAAATCCGCAAAACGATTGTACTGAACGCGCCCATTGAAAAAGTATGGAAAGCGGTGGCAACATCCGAAGGACTTGCGGCGTGGTGGATGCCGAATACATTTGCGCCGATTTTAGGCCACCAATTTGTTTTGCACGCAGGGCCATTCGGGGATTCCCCCTGCACCGTCACCGAGCTCGATCCACCTCACCGTGTAGGATTTAATTGGGGAAAGGATTGGCATCTTACGTTTGAATTAAAAGCATTGGAAGACGGAAAAACCGCATTCACCCTCATCCATTCCGGATGGGATGCCGACAAAACAACGGAATTTGGCCAACCTCATGCAGCCGTTCGCCAGATTATGGATGGTGGGTGGGAGAACATTGTCAACCAAAAACTCCCTGCATACATCGAGGGATAAACGAACCGCCGCCGCGCCGAAGCACGATGTATTTCACGCCATCGCCGATCCCACCCGCCGCCAGATGTTGCAGCTGCTGGCCGACAACGAGCTGTCGATCGCCGCGATTGCCAAATCGTTTCCGATCAGCCGTACAGCCGTCAACAAGCACCTTCATATCCTAGCGGAAGCAGGTTTAGTGAGCCGTCGAAAAGCCGGGCGCGAAACGAGGTACAGATTCCATCCCGAACCCCTCGCCGAATTGAAAACATGGCTTTCCTTCTTTGAACCGTATTGGGACGAACGGCTCATGGCTCTCAAACAGTGGGTGGAAACAGACGAAAAGCCCTGATGACGACAAAATCGCATCGTATTCGCAGAGGCGCAAAGGCGGTTTCAATGACGACGAACAGCTGCATCTTATAGAGGAAGGAGAACGGGAAGATGGATCCTTTCATCTCTTGCCCGCAGTGCACGAATCCCATTACTGTTAAAGATGTCATGCACTTTTCTTCGCCTTGGACCATGAAATGCCCGTATTGCGATGTGAAGCTGAAAGAAACGAGAATCACGCCGTTTTTGCTGCTGGCCGCAGCCGGCATTGTCCCGTTGTTTCTTTTCCTGACAGTCCAAATCAAGGCGTTTGCAGCAGCTTATTGGCCCGTGGTCGAACACGTGCCAACAATCATCGTGTTTCTCGTCACACTCTATCCCCTTTATTGGATGTATGAGCGGGCAAACGCCACCATTCTGTGCAAAAAGGGACGCTTTCAGGTGAAGAAAAAAGGATGACCTCCGAAAAATGAATTCATAGAAAAAGGTTCTCCAGGGGATCGATGGTGATAGAAAAAGGGTGTCCTAAAAGCAACGGGACACCCTTGACTGCTAGAAGACTGGTGAACAATCGCCTCATCTTCACGGCAAAACGTTTTTTTAGGAAAGCAAAATCAAACGAGGCAAGGCTCCTCCGCTTTAGGAACGATTGATTTCGCGCCGTATGCTCTCAACACCACCAACCTCACCAACGTACGGTGAACCTTAGAAACGGATTGCTGCAGCAAGGCGATCATCATAAAGCTTCCTTTTTCTTTTCTTCGGCTTTCTTATACCCATTTTCCCAGAACGTCGCGTTTTTGATTCCGTATTTTGACGCATTGAACTCTGGATCTTTGCCTTGCTTCAGTTGTTCTTCGTAATCTTTCAGAGCAAGATAAGCCGGTTTAAACAACAATAAAATCGCGATCAAGTTCAGCCAGACCATAATGCCGAGCCCGGTGTCGCCCATGGCCCACGCGGTTGTCGCCGTTTTGACCGTTCCATAGAACGTGGCAGCCAAAAAGATGATTTTTAAAGCCAAAAAGGCAATTCCTCGATGTTTGCCACGCACAAGATAGGCGAGGTTGGTCTCGGCGATATAGTAATAGGCGTACATCGTCGTAAACGCGAAGAAGAAGAGAGCAATCGCGACAAACGCCGAGCCAAATCCCGGAAGCAGCGTGTCAACCGCAGCCTGCGTATAGCCAGCGCCCGGTTCGACTCCCTCGAGATGGACAACGATCGGTTCCCCTGTTTTTTCATTAATGACATTGTATTGATTGGTAAATAAAATCATCAGCGCAGTCGCCGTCACCACTAAAAATACATCCAAATAGATCGAAAACGCCTGCACCAGCCCTTGTTTGGCCGGATGCGACACTTCGGCCGCCGCCGCCGGGTGAGCGCCTGTCCCTTGACCGGCTTCATTGGCATAAAGACCGCGTTTGACGCCCCACATGACGGCTGACCCGATAATGCCTCCAAATACTTGTTCCGCTCCAAACGCACTTTTAAAAATCAAGCCAAAGACCTCAGGAATTTTTTCGAAATTCACCGCAATGATCGCAATAGCGACCAACAAATAGCCAACGGCCATAAACGGAACAACAATTTCGGCCGTCTTCGCGATTCGCTTGACCCCTCCAAAAATCGTAAAGCCAAGAAGCGCAATGACGATTATGCCTGTCACCAGTTTCGGAATGCGAAACGCATTGTGAAAGCCATCGGCAATCGAATTGGCCTGAATTCCCGGCATTAACACCGCCATGGCAAGAAGGATGGCGGCGGCGATGACGACCGCAAACCATTTCCAACCAAGACCTTTTTCAATATAGAAAGCCGGACCGCCTCGGTACTGCCCATCTTGCTCTTCTTTGTAAATTTGCGCCAGCGTGGACTCGACATACGCCGTCGCCGCTCCGATAAACGTAATGACCCACATCCAAAAGACGGCGCCCGGCCCTCCGTAAGCGATCCCCGTCGCTGTCCCGGCGACATTCCCTACCCCAATGCGGCCGGATAACGACATCGTCAACGCTTGGAATGAGGACACCCCCGCATCAGAACCCTTCCCCGTCGTTACAAGCCGCACCATTTCTTTCACATGACGAATCTGCAAAAACCGGGTGCGAATACTAAAATACACTCCACAAAAAACAATAAAAAGAATTAAGAGAGGGCTCCATAATAACTCATTCACCGTCTGGACAAGCTTGTCAATCAAATTCATCCCTCCTCATTGATTCAGTTGCTTTTGTTGTATAACACACGGCTAAGCTATATTATAAATAATCACATATTTCTATTTCAATAATTTTTTATAATAGTTTTTTTCTATATTTTCTGAATCATATTTCCCCTTTCCTATAGAACATCGATGGGTACAATCACAAAGGAATCACCGCGGAAAACAGGAGCAAAACGTTACGGATGCGCCAAGTTTCTTATAAACGGCTGAAATAGAGGAACATGCGCTCGACTCCATCCTTCTAGTTGGCTAAATGAAGGAGAAAAGCAACCAAAACGGCCAAAAACATAAGCGGTTGAATGGGGAGATCAGTGGAAGCAACACAAGGGTATGCTATGGACAGCTGTAGGTGTAACAGTTGTCTCCATTCCTCATAGGTACGATAAAAACATTAGGTGGCAAGCAGATTAAAGTTGGTCTATTGGGGTTTCAATCTCTCATAGGTACGATAAAAACGGGCGGAATTTCTCCAGCTTGGTCCGGTGGCGAAGGTTTCAATCCCTCATAGGTACGATAAAAACAAAGACATCACGACTTGCACGATTGGACGTACTGAATAAGTTTCAATCCCTCATAGGTACGATAAAAACTCGTTTTCCCCGTTCCTGTCGTCGCGCTCCAGAAGTAGTTTCAATCCCTCATAGGTACGATAAAAACAAAGATACGGAGAAACCTATGCTCAACCGGTAACGCTGTTTCAATCCCTCATAGGTACGATAAAAACGACCTCGCTTCGCCACCGCATGGCTTGTCTTTTTGGTTTCAATCCCTCATAGGTACGATAAAAACCAAAACGACGACGGCTCGCTTTGCTGGAACACGGGCGAGTTTCAATCCCTCATAGGTACGATAAAAACCGATGCCGTTATTATCCCAAGATAGTGGGATGAAAGTTTCAATCCCTCATAGGTACGATAAAAACCTCAAAAAGTGTTGTCATATCAAGCTTTTCCCTTAAACGTCATCCTTAGAATAACACGTTTCGAAGATTCTGTCAATCAAGTTCATCCGTCATGGCTGTAGGGATCAAGCGACCAAAATCAATGTCGTCGACCCCCTAGGGTTTTTGCACGATTGGAGGTCGACGACAAGTGAACGGATCGGCCATTTGCGCTTCGCTTGGAGAAGGGGCTTCAAGCGATTGGGGCGCGTGCGCCATCAGCTCTTTCTGCTTCCCTTTGTTCCGAAGGTATCCATTCTCACCACCACTACCCCAATTCTTTGATGATGGCTAACGGCCTTCCTCGCTCGCCTGCTCAGCGGGCGGTCGGACTGCCCATTTCTTGAGACGGGACACTTCTTTTGGACATGACGTTCAATCAAGATTGGTTCTTTGGCGTTTACATCCGCCATTGCAATTTCGCCACGCACTCCACATGCGCCGTATGGGGAAACATGTCGACCGGCTGGACTTCGATCGTTTCATAGCCGCCGTCCTCTAAGATGCGCAAGTCGCGGGCCAAGGTGGCGGGGTTGCACGAGACGTAGACGACGCGCGGCGGTCTCATGGCGATGATCGTCTCGAGCAGCGCGGCGTCACAGCCTTTGCGCGGTGGGTCGACAACAAGACAGTCAGCCCGGATGCCTTCCTGATACCAACGCGGGATGACGTCTTCGGCGGCGCCGACTTCGAAGGTGACGTTTGTGATGCCGTTCAGCTCGGCGTTGCGCTTGGCGTCTGCGATCGCTTCGGGGACGATTTCGACGCCGTAGACATGCTTCGCTTTTTTGGCTAAAAAGAGCGAGATCGTGCCGATGCCACAGTAGGCGTCCATAACCGTCTCCGCTCCGGTCAGCGCAGCATACTCGAGCGCTTTGTCATACAGCACTTTCGTCTGTTCCGGGTTGACTTGGTAAAACGAGCGGGCGGAGATGGCGAATTGGATGTCACCGATGCGGTCGGTGATGAACTCGCTTCCCCATAACACCCGCGTGTTAGCGCCGAAAATGACGTTCGTCCGCTCGGGGTTGATGTTTTGCACGATCGATTTGACGTTCGGAATGGCGCGGATGATGTCGCGGACGATCTCTTGTTTATGAGGCAAATGGTCGGTGCGGGTGACGAGCACGACCATCACCTCGCCCGTCGCCGCGCCGCAGCGGGCGACAATATGGCGGAGCACGCCGCGGTGGGTGAGTTCATCGTACGGCGGGACGCCGTAGCGCTCAGCGATCCGTTTCACCGCTTGGACGACGACGTCGTTTTTCTCCTGCTGGATGAGACAGGAGTCCATGTCGATGATTTCGTGGCTGCGCTCTTTGTAAAATCCGGCGACCAGCCCCCCTTCGCGCTCGCCGACCGGCACTTGCGCCTTGTTTCGGTAGCGCCATGGGTTCTTCATCCCGATGACGGGATGGACGGTGACATGTTCTAGCTTGCCGATGCGGGCGAGCACTTCTTTCACTTGCTTCTCTTTCGCCTTCAGCTGGCCTTCGTAGCTCAGGTGCTGCAGCTGGCAGCCTCCGCATTGACGATAGACGGG
The DNA here is from genome assembly GCF_013096845.1 of Geobacillus sp. BMUD. Classification (NCBI taxonomy): domain Bacteria; kingdom Bacillati; phylum Bacillota; class Bacilli; order Caryophanales; family Anoxybacillaceae; genus Geobacillus; species Geobacillus sp. BMUD. Next base: position 13,329 of record NZ_SDLA01000025.1, on the reverse strand, counting down.
GCACGGGGGCTCGACGCGGTCGGGGCTCGGTTCGTACAGCTCGATGAGACGGCCGTACCCGTATCCTTTTTTCACTTTGATCACCTTCACTTTGGCCCGCTCGCCAGGAAGCGCGTTTTTCACGAACAACGGAAAGCCGTCCACTTTCGCCACGCCGAGCCCGTCATGGGTCAAATCGGTGAATGTGACGTCATAATAGTCGTTTTTGGCGACTGGTGCTTGTTGTTTCGCCATATCGTTCCCCTTTCTGCCGATTCGTGTAAGGTTAGCGTACCCTTGGGGGCGTCATCACATAAGAAAAGAACAGGCTTATGACCCTGTTCTCACTTGTTCCGCCTTGTCTTTCGGCATGATGACTTCCAAATGGTGGTACAAATTGACAAACTCTCCTGGAAGCATGCCGCCGAATTCCCCGTCTAAGTTCAGCTGCATCGGCGACCGCACCTTTACCCGGTTCGCTTTCGTATAAATGATATGCGGGTCGTTGATATGCTCCCCGCGCGCCGCCAGCGTCACAAGACGGACAAATTCGGCCAAATTCGTTTTTTTGACGATGATGAAATCAAAGAGGCCATCATTGAGTGACGAGTCAGGCGCCAGTTTTTCAAAGCCGCCGACTGAGTTCGTGAGCGAAACCAAAAACATCATAATCTCGCCTTCAAACAGTTTGCCGTCGTACTCGATTTGCGCTTCGGTCGCCTTAATGGACGGAAGCATCTCGATCCCTTTTAAGTAATAAGCAAGCTGGCCAAGCATCGTTTTCAGCCTGCTCGGCACTTCGTAGGTGAGCTCCGTCAGACGGCCGCCGCCCGCGATGTTGATGAAATAGCGTGTTTTGTCTTCGTTCGTCACACAGCCGATGTCAATCGGTACGGGCTCGCCCGTGGCGATCACCTCGCAGGCCCCTTCGATCGTGCGCGGCACGCCGATGGCGCGGGCGAAATCGTTCGTCGTCCCTACCGGGATGACTCCCAGTTTGGGCCGGTACGGTTGATTAGCCAGTCCATTGACCACCTCGTTGATCGTTCCGTCACCGCCGGCGGCGATCACGAGGTCAAATTCACGTTCCACCGCTTGTCGAGCGGCTTTTGTCGCATCTCCCGGACCCTCGGTGGCGTGGCACGACGTTTCATAGCCCGCTTTTTCCAACCGAACGAGCACATCGGGCAAATGGCGCTTAAACAGCTCGCGCCCCGATGTCGGATTATAGATCATTCGAGCTCGTTTCATCATCCTCAACCTACTTCCTTTTTTCCATTCCACTCGTTCCCATCATAGCGAAACAATGCTTGATGCGCAACTCCGAAGAATGTCGTGAACGTTTGCCAATAGGCGAAAAAAGAGCCCTTTGTTCGATCAAGGGCGCCTGACACTGTTTATGACTCGCTCGCATTCGCCTGTTCGGAAGCGATTGGCTTAGCCGTGACGGCCGATGCTGCGCCGCTCGTTGTGAGATTTTCAAGCAGCTGCTTGACATCGATGCCGGTCGATGCTTTTAACGTCTCTTGCAGGCTCGCCATTAAGTTCGTCGCGTATCCCGTGACGCGATTGGCGCCGCCGTTTGTTCCCGATCCCGTATCGACGATCGTCAGCTTCTCGATGTTCGCAAGCGGGCTCGCGACTTGTTTCGCGTATTCCGGAAGCATTTTGATGATCATGTCGAGCACGGCCGCCTGGCCATAGCGTTCGAACGCTTCGGCAATCTTTTGTTTCGCTTCCGCTTCGGCGAGACCTTTTAGGCGGATAATTTCCGCTTCCGCCTCCCCTTTCGCTTTCTCGGCCTCGGCTTTCGCCAGCCCGTCGAGACGGATGCGCTCGGCTTCCGCTTTGGCAAGCGTCTCAACGCGGTATTTTTGCGCGTCGGCTTCAGCGATTTGTTTCGCCTTTTCCGCCGCCGCTTTTTGTTCGATCGCGTAGCGTTCGGCGTCGGCTTTTTTCTTCACTTCCGAGTCGTATTGCCGCTCGCGGCGCAAAATTTCTTTTTCTTCGAGCTCAATTTGTTTTTGCCGCTCAATGATTTTAATTTGCATTTGTTGGGCCATCACTTCTTGCTTGGCCTTCGCTTCTTCAAGATGGTACGCCTGGTCGGCGCGCGCTTTGGCGATGTCTTGTTCGCGGCGGAATTCAGCGAGCTTGAGCTGGTTGATTTTTTCCGCTTCGGCGATTTCCGTCAGCCGCTCGAGCTCCGCTTTGCGCGCTTCTTTATCCGCTTCGGCCCGCTTGATGCGCGTCTCTTTCTCCGCTTCGGCCGTCGCAATATCGGCGTCGCGCTTCACTTGGGCGATGCGCGGCTTCCCGAGCGCGTCGAGATAGCCGTTTTTGTCGCGCACGTCTTTGATCGTGAACGAGACGATGACAAGCCCCATTTTCGCGAGATCTTGCGAGGCGACGCGCTGCACTTCTTGCGAGAATTTGTCGCGGTTTTTGTAAATTTCCTCCACCGTCATCGATCCGAGGATCGAGCGGAGATGGCCTTCAAGCACTTCTTTCGCTTCGTTTTCCATGTCTTGGCGCGTTTTACCTAAAAACTGTTCGGCCGCGGTCGCGATTTCGCTGATCGAACTTCCGACTTTGATGATCGCCACTCCGTCCGCCATGACGGGCACACCTTGTTCCGTATACACTTCCGGCGTCTGCACGTCGAGCTTGATCGACAATAAACTGAGCGGCTCGGCCTGCTGGAAAATCGGCACGACAAACGTGCCGCCGCCGCGGACGATTTTAATTTTGTTTCCCGATTCGTCCACGTGGACGTTTTTGCTTCCTAAATAGCTGCCGGTGACAATAAGCGCCTCATCCGGCCCGACCGTGCGGTAGCGGGCGATAAAAATGGCAATGAGTCCGACGAGAAGCAAGACGACAACGCCAATAACAATCAACCATGGCGCAACCATGACAGTTCCCCTTTCTTTGTTTTAGATGGAAAGATGATACGGATCGTGCCTCGCTACCACAGCGACGCCGTTTTCCATTTGCATGATAATGACCTCTTCCCCTGACGGAATGGCCTCATTGTTTGCGCTTTTCGCCGCTTTGGCCACCGCACCGCTTTGACGGGAGATGAGAATTTCGCCAAACCCATCCGGCGGCACGGACACGATCACCTTCGCCAGCGACCCTTCCAACTCGGCATCTGTATACCCAATTGACGCCTCAGCCGACCGAAGCGGCAAAAAAACGAAAAAGTGCAAAAGCAACACCACGACAAGCGCCACGCCGACGCTCAGCCAAACGATCCACCGCGACGCCCAATCCGTATACCATTCCGCCAACAAACCGACCGCGCTCGCGACGATGAAAAACGATAAGACGAGCTGCGGGCTGAACAGCGGATGATCGGCCACATCGAACAGACCGTCAAGCACATCGCTGAAGAAAAAATACAACACCGTCAGCAGCGCACTGACCACCAGCACGATCCCATATATGACCTCAGGCGGATGGCCAAAAATCATTTCCCTCCCTCCTTTCGCCTTTACCTATTGATACGGGCGAGGCAGCGGGTGGTTTCATCATTTTTCCAATGGTATAAAAATTCGACAAATTCTTTCCTATTTCCTTTCTTTGAACAAAAAACTTCTGTGAAAAAGGCTGTGGTCAGGCAGGATTTTGCCTTGCATGGATCGAATAAAACAAATGGGAGTTTAAAAATAAAGTAGGGAGGAAGACCATGTCAGAAACGCGCATTGACCATGATCGCCTGTTTAAAGAGTTGTTAAGCACGTTTTTTGAAGAATTCGTTCTCCTCTTCTTCCCACGCGTATACGAGCATGTTGACTTTAACCATCTTTCCTTTTTATCAGAAGAAGTGTTGACCGATGTTACTGCAGGGGAAAAACATCGAGTCGATCTATTGATCGAGACAAAGCTAAAAGGGGAAGATGGACTGATCATTGTCCACATCGAACACCAAAGCTACATCCAACCCGCTTTTTCAGAGCGAATGTTCATTTATTTCAGCCGTTTATTTCAAAAACACCGCCGCCGTATTCTTCCGATCGCTATCTTCAGCTATGACGCCACCCGTAATGAACCTTCCTCTTTCACTGTGGAGTTTCCGTTTTGGACCGTTCTCGATTTCCGTTTTTTGACCATAGAATTGCGCAAACTCCCGTGGCGCGAGTACATCCGCCATGACAACCCGGTCGCCGCCGCTCTGTTAAGCAAAATGGGGTATAATGAAGATGAGAAGGTGGAAGTGAAAAAGGAATTTTTGCGCATGCTCATCCGCCTCGAGCTCGATGAGGCGAAACAGCGTCTGTTGTTCGGCTTTTTCGAAACATATTTGCGGTTATCGGATGAAGAAGAAATCCGACTGCGAAATGAGGTGAATACAATGGAAGAGAAGGAGGTGACACACAGTTGAAATAAATTTATAAAATTTCGTAAAACTCTATATACAATTTATAAATAGGTGATAATTGTGAAGTATTACAGTATAGGGCAATTTGCCAAACTAATAGGGAAAACAGAGCACACATTAAGAGATTGGGATAAATCTGGTGTATTAAAACCTGCATATGTTGCGCCATCGGGGTTTAGAAGGCTGGTGAAAAACAGCTGTTTCCCCTGCTCAATGGATGAACATGTGAAAAAAAGTACTGATGCTACAAAGTTTTTCTATTTGAGAAATGATGCCGGGAAGCCCCATGTTCCCTTAAATCACCGGCCCTTTAGATATTACTCACAAGAACAGCTCAATCATTTTCTTGGTATAAAAAATAGGAAACGCGAGAGAAAAATTGTAGGCTATTGCAGAGTGTCAAGCGGTTCAAATCATCACATTATGTTGTAAATTGCAGGGGAAAAGAGCAAATAAAGCCAAGAAAATGATTCAGGAGTTGGTAAAAGATGATCAAGACTTATAAAGTTATGCTTTTGCCAAACAATAAGCAAAGAACAAAGTTATTTGAGTGTGCAGGCGTATCCCGATGGGCATACAATTGGGCATTGGCTACACAACAAGAAAACTACAAAAATGGCGGAACGTTTTTAAACGATAATGAGTTAAGGAAAATGCTGACACAATTAAAAAAGCAAAAAGAATATGCTTGGCTTAACCATTACTCAAATAATATAACAAAACAAGCAATTAAAGATGCCTGTCAAGCGTACAAAAACTTCTTTGAAGGCAGGACGAAGTTTCCAAAATTTAAGTCAAAAAAGAGAAGCAAACCAAGTTTTTATCAAGATACAGCAAAAATAAAAATCACAAAAACGCATGTAAAATTGGAAAAGCTGACTACTTCGAAGAAAAAGAACAAGCAAAAATTGAATGATGTTAAGTTAGCTGAAAAAGGCAGAATCCCAACAGGGAGTAATATAAAATATCTCAACCCAAGAATCACGTTTGACGGAATAAATTGGTGGCTTACTATTGGAGTTGAAGAAGTTGAAAACAAAAACCAAAATTATACTGACGGCATAGGCATCGATTTAGGGGTGAAAGATTTAGCTGTCGTTAGCAACGGGCAGAAGTTTCGCAATATAAACAAATCAAACAAAGTGAAGAAGTTGGAGAAAAGGCTGAAACGGTTGCAACGTAAACGATCAAGGAAATATGAGAAAAATAAAATAAAAACAGAAGGAGGTGAATTCCGTTACAGAAAAACAAACAATATAAAAAAGTTGGAATTCCTTGTTCGAAAGACCTATCGAAGGCTAAAACACATCAGGCACAATTATATTCATCAAATCACTGCATCTTTGGTGAAAACCAAGCCAGAGTATGTAGTCATGGAGAGCTTAAATACTCATGGAATGCTAAAGAACAGAAAGCTATTGAAAGCCATCCAAGAACAAACATTCCATGAGTTCACGAGACAGATGGAATATAAGTGTGCTTGGAATGGGATCAAGTTGATACTTGCCGATCGATTCTTTCCTTCGTCTAAAACTTGCAGCCATTGTGGGGCTGTAAAAGAGAAACTTTCTTTGTCAGAAAGAACGTTTGTATGTGATGAATGTGGAAATAAAATAGACAGGGATGTGAACGCAAGTAGAAACTTAAAAAAATATGGTAAGTCAATAGCCTAGCACGAAAAGCGGTTATTGACATGTACCCATTCGTTAGTGGGGAATTGAAGCCTTCGGAGCACCACATCCAACGAGAGTAGCTTTGGCGAAATCGGGTGCGATGAACAAGGAAAGAAACATAGGTCTTTATAAGATTTTTAACTATCTTATAAAGCCTTATAAGTTTTCTGTAACGGCTGCCAAAGTCATGGAACTCATCGTTTCATACGAGCAGAAAGGCATGGAGAAAGGAATAGAGAAAGGAATAGAGAAAGGCTTGGAGAAAGGAATGGAAAAAGCGAAGCTGGATGTTGCGAAACGAATGTTGGCAAAAGGATATGATGCCGACACGATTCATGAACTGACCGGGCTGCCGCTTGAAAAGATTGAACAATTGAAGAAATAATACGGAGACAAGAGCCTTCCTCCCTGGCATTCCATTCCGGATTGTCGTCCTTCGATCTCTCCAAAACTTTGAGAAATCCCCCAGGGAGAAAGGCTTCTTTATCGCTGTTCCCATCCATTTTGCCTGACAGTCCGATCCTCTGAAAGCCCAATCCGCTCAAGCTCACGCCCCAAGCGTCCCGTAAGCATCAGCCCGTACATGTGAAAATCAGCTCGGAGCGACCAAAGCGGGTGGCCAAAGGTGGCGGGTTTGTTTCCTTCGATAAAAAAGTGGCTGAACCAAGCGAGCGTGTAGACGGCAATCGGCGCGCCAAGCAGCCACCATGCATTCCCCGTTACAGCCGCGATGATGATGAACAAAAAGACAACACTCGTTCCGACAAAATGCCACCACCGCGTCGCTCGTTTGCGGTGCTGGGTCAAATAGAACGGCCAAAATTCTTCATAGTCGCGGAATCTCACTTCCCTCACCCCCTTTCGCTTCCGCCGCTGCAACCCGCCGCTCGCGAATGGGCCGAGCGAGCAGCCCCCGGTCATGTACCAAAACAGCACGAACGACAATCATGTCCACCATTGTCCTTTGACGAGCGACTGTTGCCAATCATCGAACTCATCGATGCCGCCCTTGACGATCGGCGCAGGCGCAGCGGGCGAATAGAAGCGGCGAACCGCTCCGTGAACGGCCGCCACGCCAACAAGGAACGTGACGATGACCAACCTTCACCCTCCATAGCGGCATCTAGTACCATTGCTTATTGAATGTCATCCATGACACAAAATGTCTGCAAGTTGTGTTCTTGTTTTGGCACATTCAGGCGCGACACCGGTTGAGCCGTGCGCAAATGAAAGATTTGCATTTCCCCTGCATGATCCGACTCGCTTCCTGCGGGCGGCTCCAATAGCACATACACATAGTCGCCATGAAATCGGGCTTCCCAGTACGATGCGGGCAGTTCGTGTTTTTCGATCGGCTGGAACTGAGCGTTCAAAGCCATCCATCCCGATTTCTCCCGCTGTACGTAGCTCACCCACAGCGTGTCTCCTTGTACTTGGAGCTGATCGAATCGTGTTTCCTCCTCTCCTGTATCCCAATACGCCACTCGCCATGAACGCAAATCAATGATGGTGAGACGAGGCTTCGTGGCGATGACAAGGTGGTTGCGGAAAGCCGCCATCGATCGGGCGGAAGAAGTGAGCAACGGAATTTCTTTCACGACCTCGCCGCGTTGATCGATCACATACAATACGCCTTGTTCCTTTTCAATCACATCGGCGAACACATAGAAATACGGCGCTACGTGCAAAACTTGAAGAACGTAAGGAGGGATCCGTTTAGAAAATAGCAATTCCCCCTCTTTTCGTACTTCGAGTTTATTCGTTTGTACATCTTGGTTGAGCGAACGAATATCCCACTCTCCCTGCAACGAGGCAAAGGAAAGAGGATCGGAGAGCGCTTCTTGATCGGTAACAGTCCATTTGTCTGGATTCAGTCGATACACATACCTTCCCGTATAATCGGACCACAACAACAGTTCCTTTGTTGAGGAAACGGGCGAAAGGTGAGAGATTCCAACCGCTTTGAGCGTCACCACTTTGCGCACATGATGTTCGTCCGCCTCCACGATATATGACTCTCGCTCTAACGGATGAGAATACAAAAAGAAAATACGCGCCGACGGATCTTGCGGCAAGCGGGCTTTGGACGGCTCGTACGTCCGCACTGAAGAGACAACGGAATCGTCAATGTTCTGCACCCAATACACGATGACAGGCGCAGCTGCCGCCAGCACCACCCATATCCATCTCTGCCGCTTCCACCAAACTTGTCCTTCCTTTTGACCTCCTATGCGTTGAACAAGCCATGCCCAGTACCATACGATGTAAAGGAACAACGCAAGCGACAGCCACGCCCACCATTGTCCTTCGATAAGGGATTGTTGCCAATACTCGAACGGATCGACACCGACCCTGGCGATCGTGTGAAAATTGTTCAGAAAAAAGAGCGGCACTGCGAGCACCGCAGCGAGCGAATACAAGCGGCGAACCGTCCCTTTCACTAGCATCACCACACCGACGAGCAGCGTTGCGATGCATACGACGTAGTACAACATTGTCATCCATAACGGTGCACTTGGACCCATGTTGCATCCCCTTCCAGTCATGATAGTTGGAATATTCGATGAGATGGAGACGGTTTCCTTCTTTATGGAAAGATTCCCCCCCAGTTGAAAGAATACGCATCCGCCACCAAAAACGGTGTCTGTCTATTCTCGGGTCAAAAGGTTCCTCCTAGGATCCCGGTGATTTACTTAGAATCCTCTATTTTCATTAATCAGGAAAATTTAGTAAAACATGCTTTTGCTTCTCGTCCAGCTTCGTCGATGTTCCAAGTATGCTCATTTTTCACTGGCCTTCTAGGAGACCGGTGATTAAATCGTGCATACCGCTTCCCGGCATCGTTTCTCAAATAGAAAAACCTTGCAACACTGCGCACATTCACTCATCGATCAAGGGAAACTGCTGTTTTTCAACAGCCTTTTAGCTATATGAAGAAAATAGATGACCCGCGTTGGTTGCTAATCATCGGGAAAGTGGTTTCACGCGCCAGCCTTTCGCCTGTCGATATTTTATGTGAATGAAAACCGCCTCTTTCCCACTGATCCGATGGAAAAGAGGCGGTTTCTTCTTACGACTGGCTGTTTTCTCTCGCCTTGAGCGTGACAGATACGGTTGTCTCAAACCCATCACGATAAATTGTCAGTTTGATGCGATCGCCGACCGCTGTTTTCGTGTACAAATATTTGCGCAAGGCGCTGACGCTGTCGATTTTCTGGCCGTTGATCGCCGTGATGACGTCTTTCGATTTCAAGCCCGCGTCGGCCGCCGGCGAGAACGGTTCAACCGAGGTGATGGCCGCACCATATGTTACGTTGGACGGCAATTTCAGCTCATCGGCGCGCACATCATCGGACAAATCCGCGACATCGACGAGCTGGACGCCAAGATACGGGCGTTTGACTTTCCCGTCTTTCATCAGCTGTTCGACGATCGGCTTGACGTTTTCGCTCGGGATGGCAAAGCCGAGCCCTTCGACGCCTGTTTCGGCGATTTTCATGCTGTTGATGCCGATGACTTGCCCCGCGCTGTTAATGAGCGCGCCGCCGCTGTTGCCCGGGTTGATCGCCGCATCCGTCTGGATGACGTCAATCTCCCAGTCGCCCGCTGAAGTGGACACCGGCATCGTCCGTTTGCCGCTGACGATTCCTTCCGTCACCGTCCGCGACAAGTCAAGACCAAGCGGGTTGCCGATGGCCGCGACCGGCTCACCGATTTGCACGTTCGCCGAGTCGCCGAAGCTCGCCACTTTCGTTACGCCATCAGCTGGAATTTTCAAGACGGCGAGGTCCGTCAGCGCATCAGCGCCGACGATGTCCGCTTTCACTTTTTTGCCGTTCGCGAGCGCCACCTCGACTTTATTCGCTCCTTCGATGACATGGTTGTTCGTCACAATGTACGCCGTATTGCCCTCTTTTTTGAAAATCACGCCTGAGCCTGTCCCAGCTTCGGTATCTTGCGCTTGATCGGAGAAAAAGTCGACTTGCTTCTGGATGTTGACGACGCCGACGACGGCATCGGCGACTTTGTTGATGGCGGCGATCATGTTCGTTTTCGTATTCGCCGTCGGCTGCAGCGGCAAGGCGTCGCTTTTTTGCTCAGTCGTTTGCGCCGCTTGAGTGGGGGCGGCGCCTTCTTGATTCAACCATTTCGGTGCCACATACCATGTCGCTGCGCTGCCGATCACCGCCCCAGCGACAGAAGCAGCAAGCCACGATACGAAGCGGCCGCGCCGTTTCGGCTGCGGAGTAGGGGTTGGTTCAAATGGCATCATGTCCATCGGTCATCTCCTCCTTTATCATGAATGGTCATCCATAACCAAACATTGGACAACTTCGAGCGAATGCCGCCAAAGCATCGGAAAGGAGGATGAAACACAACGATGTCGCCTACATCCATCGGTCGTACACAAAGATCAGATGACATGTTCCGGTCATTGGCCGCTTTCTCCCTACCATAGTTGAACGGCATGTCTCGTTCCTTCTTTCCAAAGGGGCATCCCACGATGTTCCGATTAAATCCAAAGATGCAAATTTCTCATTTTCCTCATCGTCATGCTCCTCCTTTTCCTCTTCGCCCATCATCATACCCAAGCAAAGTGAAAAAACGGTGAAAAATCCTCGTCGGATCGGCTTTCCTTTGCCTTTTCAATTTTCACCTTTTTTTCACGTAGATTTGCTATGATAAAAGCAAGGATGGAAAACAGGAGGAACGTCCATGAAAGTGTTGCTGGCGGAAGACGATCTCCATTTAGGGGAACTGATCGTTCATTTGTTGAAGAAAAAAGGCATTGACCATATCGATTGGGTGCAGGAAGGGGAAGACGCGTACGACTACGCGATGGCGGAATTTTACGATGTCGTCGTGCTCGATTGGATGCTGCCGAACGGCGATGGGGTGGAGATTTGCCGCCGCTTGCGGCAAAACGGCTACACAGGCGCCATTTTGATGTTGACCGCGAAAGACGCGGTGCAAGACCGCGTCACCGGGCTTGAATCCGGAGCGGATGACTATTTGGTCAAGCCGTTTGAAATCGATGAGCTTGTCGCTCGCTTAAAAGCGCTCGCCCGGCGCACGTTCGTCCCGCTCCAAGAGGAAACCGTGACGTTTCACGGCTTCACATTGAACCGGACAAGCCATACGCTGCATCGCGGTGACGAGGAAATTTTCCTCACCCCGCGCGAGTTTCAGCTCCTTGATCTTCTCGTCCAAAATCAAGGCCACGTCGTACCGCGCGAGACGATATTGGACCGCGTCTGGGGCTGGGACGCCGACGTCTCAATGAAAACGATCGACGCGACGATCAAATTGCTCCGTAAAAAATTGAAGGACGACGTCATCCAAACGGTGCGCGGGGTGGGATATAAAATTGATCAAACAATGGAATGAATGGCGCAACTGGCTGCGCCGTTTAGGAAGCGCGGACTTGTTCCGCCGCACCCATTGGCGGCTGACGGCGCTTTACAGCGGCATCTTTACTTTATTTCTCGCTTTGTTTATCGTCATCGCCGCCGCTTTGTTTTATTGGATCACGACATCCGATCAAGAGCGGCGCATCGTTCGCCTCGCTGAACAAGAGGCCAACACGATGGAACAGTTTTTGTTAAAGCAAAGCGATTTTGACTTGTTCGATGACGAAAGTCTCGTATTGCTCAGCGAAGACCAACTCTTTTTTTACGTAATCGCTCCTAATGGCGATCTGCTTGCCGGGGATGAAGTCCACCCGCGCCTGCGCCCGTACTTTTTGCACGCCTTGTCTCGTCTAAATATGAACGCACGTGCTCCAGTCTATTTGACCGTATCATTACCCGAGCATATGCCGGGCCTGGCCCGCGACGCCGCCCGTGACTGGCGGGTGCTCGCCGCCGCCCGTCCGCTCGTCATTCATGGCAATGTCGTCGGCATCTTGTATATCGGGATGGATGTGACCTCGTTTTTCGGGGTGTTCCATTGGCTGCTTATTGTGCTGATCGGTCTTGCCGTTCTCTTTCTCGCCGTCGGCGTGGCGCTCAGTTACTTCATGTCGAAGCGGGCGCTCGTGCCGATTGAAGAAGCGTACGAGCGGCAGCGCCAGTTTGTCGCCGACGCCTCCCATGAATTGCGCACACCGCTGAGCGTCGTCTTTTCATCTGTTGAGGCGCTCACAATGGAAGAAGACGTGATGAAAAACGAGTTTGCCCGCCGTCTGCTTGACCGCCTTCGCGAGGAGTTGAAGCGGATCACAAAGCTGATGAACGATCTCTTGACGCTCGCCCGCGCCGATGCGAGACACGCCGCGTTGGAACTGGCGAAACAGACGTTTGACTTTCGCCCGCACGCCGAGCGCACGTTTCAGCTCGTGGCGGAACTGGCGGCGAAAAAACAGCTCACGATGCACTTTCACGCTCCGGAACAAGCGGTCGTGACGGCCGACCCGGATAAACTGACGCAGCTGCTGTACATTTTGCTTGATAACGCGATCAAATACACCCCAGAAGGCGGAGAAGTGACATTGTCGATCCGCACCGAGCCGAAGCAGTTCATCCTTTCCGTCAAAGACACCGGCATCGGCATCCCACCGGAAGACATCGGCCGCATTTTCGACCGCTTTTACCGCGTCGACAAAGCGCGCTCGCGCCAACAAGGCGGTCACGGCCTAGGGCTATCGATCGCCAAATGGATCGTTGATGCCCATGGCGGCACGATCCATGTCCACAGCCAGCTCGGGCAAGGGACGGAGTTTATCGTACGTCTGCCTGCTTAGATGTTAGGGCGCGCTTGCCATTAGCAGGCGGCAAGGCGCTCGGGCTTTCTTCTGAATCGGGTAGAAGATTGTCGTGCTGATTTTGCAATTGACAACAAGCACTGGAACATTTCCGCCCGAACTGATCCCGCGTTCGTTCCAACACTTTAACGCTTGGCTTCCGATGATGTATTCGATTTTCGGATTGAAAGCGGTCATCTCAAGCGGCAATTTCTCATTGATGTAGGAAAACGTCGGCAAGCTGCTTCTATTTGTTGTCGCCATGATGATAGGAACGATCGTCTATTTGACTATCCAACATCGCCGCCAATTTGCAACCGCCATCGAACAAGCTTGGGGCTGACCCAAAAGTCCGCCAAAAAGCGGACTTTTGGAGTCAGCCCTCTCTGGTTTTTGTATATTTTACCAAACGGAAGAAAATTCCGACTCTGTTCACCCCCTGATTTACGCCACCAAGGACAATTGCTTGTCCCTAGCGGCTTTTTTGAGAAGATTGTGGGCAGCACAAACCAGCCCCCATTCGATGGAAACTTTTTGGAGGCCTCGCAGGA
>NZ_SDLA01000024.1:0-31835 GCF_013096845.1 Geobacillus sp. BMUD | reverse complement strand
TGAGTGTCTTATGCTCTAGCGGCGAAGTGGACACGCCTCAAAGAATAAGGATTGCTTGAAGCAGTCAAACTTCTTTGGAAGCCTCCACTTCAAATTTTCGCTAGAAAATTAAGTGGGGGTAGTTCACGCTTGGAAGGGCTTACGTTGGATTTTTTTTTCAGGGCATATTTTCATTTTGCCTCTTTTCCAGTAAAATTGAAATACATGTTTTATATTTTTGTAGATAGCAGGTGAAAGCGTGAGGAGAAAACGGAGAAAAGCATTTTCCATCATCGGATGGCTGGCGGTGTTTTGGCTATCTTTTTCACTGTTGGCCGTTCAGACGGAAGCGGCTCCATTCCCGAATGTGGAGCGGCTTGAGCAGCATGCCGCCCAGCTTGAGCGGGCGATGAAAGCCAATCAATGGTCCAAGCCGTACCGTCTCTTCAACCAAGTCAAAAGCGATTATCAGGCGGCAAAAAAAGAAGTGGCGCGCGTGCGTCCGCAAACGGCAAGGGCGCAGTTGGAAAAACGGATCGCTGCCGGAGAACAGACAATCAAAAAGGCTTCTGCCTATATCAGCGCTGTCGAAAGCGGGGAGCGATTGCGTGCCTTGACGGCCAACGTCGACCGGGCGCTGCGGACGGGGGATGTGGATGTCGTGTATGATTCCTATGCCCTGTTGCAATACCAAATTCGCAAAACGGCGATTCTCATCGGCCGTGTTCCGGGAGCGGCGCTGCGCGAAAAGATGGAAGGATGGTTTCAACGCCCGGCTTTGGCTGTTCAGCAGCGTGCGTATGATCCCATCAATATTATGAAAGCCATGGACAAGCTGCTTGATGCGTATGATGAAGGGGATATCGCGCGGGCGGAGCGGCTGCTGTCGCTTTGCGACCGATGGCTGCCAAACGTGGTGGATGCGGCGACGCGCAAGCAGCTGGCGGTGTATATCGATGATTTTAAAGCGCCGGTTGTCTTAGATGTCGATATCGAGTAAACGAGCGCATCTCGGGAGAGGAGAGACGAATATGACGGTGATGCAACGATGGGCGGCGGCTCTTCTGTTGTTTGCGGCTCCATTTTTGGCTTGGAGCCCACCGGCGGAGGCGGCGACGGCGTCAACGAAGGTGCTCGAAGAAGTGCGGGAGTTGGTTCGTCAGTATTATGTTGAACCCGTAAGCGATCGAGTGCTGAAAGCCAGCACCCCGCAAGATATTGTCAAACAGCTTGACCCGTATTCTGCCTATATGACAAAACAAGAATACGAGGAATTTTTGAAGTGGATTGACATGGAGTCTGTCGGCATCGGCGTGATGGTTGAGGAAGATGAGGACGGCGTCCACATCCTGTCTGTCTTGGACAATGGACCAGCCGCCCGCGCCGGGCTGCAGCCGGGCGATGTGATTCGGGCGGTTGACGGGCAGCCGGTAACAAATGAGACTATGGAAAAAGTATTGAGCTTGATCGCAGGGGAAGAAGGAACGACGGTGGCCGTAACCGTTTGGCGGCCGTCGACCGAGGAAACCGTCAGTGTCACCATCAAGCGGGAAAAAATCGACTGGCCGAACGTTGAGTTCAAACGGCTGGCAGGGAATATCGGCTATATTCAGCTATATAGTTTTGATGAGACAGCTCCCAGTGAAATCGAACGCGCCATCCGCTCCTTAAGCGGAGTGAAAGGGTGGATTTTGGACCTTCGGGACAATCCGGGGGGATATGTCGAAACAGCGCAGCAAATCGCCGGCTTTTTCCCAAATGTGAAGCAAGCGTTTCAGTTGCGCGACCGTTCGAATCGCCCAGAAGTGTATGCTGCTGTCAAACAGCCGGTGCAAATGACGGGTCCGATCCGGTTGCTTGTCAATGCGTCGAGCGCGAGCGCGTCGGAAATGTTGGCGGCGGCGGTGAAGGAGCAAAAGGCGGCCGTTTTGTACGGCCAGCGGACGTTTGGCAAAGGATCGATGCAGGAAATGTTTGAGCTGTCGGACGGCAGCATGTTGAAGTTGACCGTCGCCCACTTTTTCTCGCCAAAAGGGACGCCGATTCATCATGTCGGGGTGAAGCCGGATGTGCCGACGGTCGTTGGGAAAGAGCTGTACGCCGCTCACCGCGATTTGCTGATTGGCCAGCTGAAAGGGTATCAGTCGCTCGGCAAGCTGCGCAATGCGCCGGTCGATAAGACGTTTGTCGTCCGCTTCTCTCGTCCGCTCGCCAATACCGCGGTAAGCGGAGTGAAATTGTATCAATTAGGCGGACAGGAAGCAGCGGTGACGGCGCAAATCCGTCGGGGGACGGAGCTGGTGATCAAACCGGCAGCGAAGCTGGCCAAAGGGCAGAGCTATTTATTGGTCATTCCGCCGGTGTTGAAAAGCAAAGACGGCGTGGCGATGAAAAAAGGTGCTTACATGGAGATTCAAACTACGAAATAAGGCCCTCCCGTCGAGATGGGTTGGATAGCCGTCGTTCTTGATGATGCAACGTTCGGCTGTTGCGTCTAAGGCTCAGCGGACAACGGGAGCGCGGCCGTTTTGAACGGAACGGTGCAAAGAAAGCTGGCCTCCATCGGTCGTTTGGCGACCATGGGGGCCAGCTTTTTGCCGGTTACTCCTCGCTTGATTGCGTTTCTTGCCTTTCGCTCTGTGACGGGGAGGATGGGATCGTCACCTTCCAGGACGTCCAATCCGGTTCTGCTTTGCGCAGCAATTCCGGTGGGAAGAGGAACGTCCATGGTTTGCTGGTGTGGGCTTTCACTTCCAGATGGCAGGCAAACAATCCGCGGGCGACGATGTCGCCAGCATGATCCCGCACTTCAAGCGGGATTTGTTCAAAACGGATCTGTTGGTCGCTGCCGTTGCGAATGAGCAGCGTGACGGCTAGCTCGCCGGAAGGCAGCTGTTTCGCTTCAATGCCCATGAAGTTCACTTCCCCGCGAGCAGGAGGCGGAACCGAGTCAACAAGGGCTTGCAGCTGTTGGCGCTGCTCGGCCGACAGCGACTGTTCCCAGCTTTCCTCTAGCTCGAGCCGATGCCGCGGTGTCAATTCAAAGGCGATCTTCCATCCATCTGCAGGCAATTGATCGACGAGCTTGTCCTCGGCGGCGAACAAGAACCGCCACGGACGGGCTGTCATCGGCGGCAGTTCGCCGAAAGCGCTCATGTCAAACTCTTTGCGGGCGATCGCTGTGCCATCCTCGCCAAGCAGCAACAGGCGAATTCGTTCAAAGCGGACCGGTTTCGGCAGCGTATTGCGCAAAATGGCGACAGCGACAAATCCATCATTGTATTCGACCAGCTTGACGCCCGAAATGGAAATTTGGTTTGGCTGAAGCGACGGCAGCTGTTCGTGGTAAAAGCGATAGACGTACGTTTCTTCTGGAGACAGCTGCCAGTCCGGATGAAACGACAGCGTTGTTTTCGTTCCGACCTCCGGCTGTTCGACATGTTGTGCCGGCAGCTCGGCCTCCGGTTGCGTGCGTTGTTTTCTTCGAAAAATCATGGAACCCCTCCTTTACGGGGCGGCGTGCTGCGCCGCGGTTATGGTTGGTTCGCGGCGGCGGCCGCTTCGTCATCAATGACAAACTGGCTTTTCAAATAGTTCATGGCGGCGGTGGAGATGCCGGCGTCGATCGCTTGCTGCAGCGCGACGAATTCGCGGTAAGCGTCCATTTCAAAGGCGCGGTATGGATCCTCTTGGCCATAGCTGCGCAAATGAATTCCCTCTTTTAATACATTCAGTTGATTTAAGTGGCGAATCCAGTGAGCATCGATGGTTTCAACCATCAAATGCTTAAGCCGCATGGTTTGTTCTTCGTCACACGGAAGATCGGCGAGTGCTGCTTCAAGTGATTGGTATTCGTTCCAAACGAGCTGGGCGATTTCTTGTTTTTGCTTATGACGAAGATCATCAATCAGATAGGCAAACCGGAAAAAGGCACGGCGCAGCTCGTTGTGCAATCCTTCGATGTTCCACTCTTCAAAAAAGACGTTTTCCGGACAGTAACGGTCGATCGTTTGCGTGATATAGCGATGGATGTGCTGAAGGAGCTCGGACAGCACCTCTGACTGCTTCAGCGCCAAGACGCGATCGCGCATATGGTAGATGACTTTGCTTTGTTGGTCGATCACGGTGTCCAATTTCAATAAATGCAATCGCGCCGAATAATGGGCGTTTTCGATCGTTGTTTGCACTTTTTGGACGAACTTGATCGGGTCAGGCGACACGATGAGCCCGTTGTCATCCGTCTTGACTTTGCTTCGCCATTTTTCCAGTTCCTCTTGATCGTACAGCCGAAATAAATCATCCTCCAGCGAAATGATAAACTGGGAAGACCCCGGATCCCCTTGGCGTCCTGCTCGGCCGCGCAGCTGCATATCAATGCGATGGCTTTCATGTCGCTCTGTGCCGATGATGTGCAGCCCGCCCAGTTCCTTGACGCCTTCCCCAAGCAAAATATCCGTTCCGCGCCCGGCCATATTGGTGGCGATCATCACTTGCCCTTTTTGCCCGGCAGTCGCGATGATGCGCGCCTCTTCTTCCTCCGTTTTGGCATTGAGCAGGTGGTGAGGGATGCCTGCTTTGGAAAACTCCGCTGATAACCGTTCCGACTGAGCGACTGACGTCGTGCCGATGAGAACGGGGCGGCCGATGGCATTCATTTTTTTCACTTCGTCAATAATTTTCCGTACTTTTGCCTCATACGTCTGGTAGACGAGGTCGTCCCAGTCGATGCGGCGGGATGGCCGGTTTGTCGGAATCGTAATAACGCGCAGCCGGTACGTTTGCCAAAATTCTTCTTTCGACGGCGTAGCGCTGCCGGTCATCCCGGCTAGCTTCTCATACATCCGAAAATAGTTTTGGATCGTAATCGTTGCTTGGATGTCGTTTTCTTCGGTGATGTCCACGCCTTCTTTCGCCTCGATCGCTTGATGCAGACCATCGCTGAATGAGCGCCCTTCCATCACCCGACCGGTGAACGGGTCAACGATCATGACTTTGCCATTTTTGACGATGTAATCGACATCCCGCCGCATGATAAACCAAGCGCGCAGCGACTGCATCGCATGATGGAGCAGCACGTGATGCTCCCAGTCGTATAGGTTGTCGATGCCAAACGCCCGCTCAAGTTTTTGCGCTCCTTCTTCCGTGAGAAAAATTTGCTTTGTCTCTAGCGAGCGCTCATAGTCTTTTCCTTCTTGAAATGTGCAGACGATCCGGGCCATAATCGGGAACAGCTCGGCCCCGATTCCCGATTTGTTGGCGATGATGAGCGGGGTGCGCGCTTCGTCGATTAAAATGCTGTCGATTTCATCGATGATGGCGTAATACAGCGGGCGCTGCACTTTATCTTCGAGGCGGTACACCATGTTGTCGCGCAAATAATCAAAGCCGAACTCGGTGCCGGTGCCGTACGTGATATCAGCCGCATACGCTTCTTTTTTCTCGCTCGCCGTCATTTGCGACACATTCAGGCCGACGGTTAAGCCGAGGAAGCGGAACAAACGGCCCATTTGTTCGCAGTCCCGGCGCGCTAAATATTCGTTGGCTGTAATAATGTGGACGCCTTTCCCAAGGAGGGCGTGCAAGTAGCTTGGCAAAGTGGCCGCCAGCGTCTTTCCTTCCCCGGTCTGCATTTCGGCGATGTTTCCTTCATGCATCGCCAATCCGCCCATCAGTTGCACGTCGTAATGGCGCAGCCCGAGCACGCGCCGGGCCGCTTCCCGGACGACGGCAAACGCCTCGGTTTTTATGTCATCGAGCGTCTCGCCGCTTTCGAGCCGTTCTTTGAAGGCAACCGTTTTTTGACGCAGTTGTTCATCGCTCAGCGAAGAAATGGTGGGTTCCCATTCATTGATTTGCGCCACCAGTTTAGCAAGACGCTGCACTTCTCGAGCGCTTTCGTCAAATAGTTGCTTTACTTTTGTCAACATATTGTCCATTCCTCTCCTAGACAGGCATGATTCACACCAAGTGCTCTAAAACCTAATTATAACACAAGATGCTTCGTGTAGAGAGAAGATGTAAAATGTGGAATCGCCCGTCGGATTGGCGCTCGGAGTTTCTCACGGCAAGGGGGAAAAGAAATTTTCCATCCTTGGGGACAAAAAGCGGTGTAAAAAAAGATTGATTTACTCATCGTATATGGTAACATAAAGATGATGTGTGTTTCCGCGATTTTATAAGGCCAAGGTGATTGCACATGAATATGGAAGCATTTGCCGCATGTTTGGCTTCGTTTATCACAGTATTGGTCATCACCCCGTTCGTGATCAAGCTCGCCATCAAAATGGGCGCGGTTGATCGGCCGAACGGGAGGAAAGTGCATACAAAAGTCATGCCAAGGCTTGGCGGATTGGCTATTTTTATTGGTGTGGCCATCGGCTATTTTGTCGGTGGGGTGTATAAAGAGCAAGTGACGGGGATGACGGTCGGCGCCATCATCATCGTGCTCGTCGGGATGCTTGACGATTTGTACGAGCTGTCGCCGAAAGTGAAGCTGGCCGGACAGTTGCTGGCGGCGTTCGTCGTTGTCGCTTCCGGGCTGAAGGTCGATCTTTTGACCGTCCCGTTTGTCGGCACGTTTGAGTTGGGGCTGTGGAGCTACCCGATTACGATATTTTGGATTGTGGCGATTACGAACGCCATCAACTTGATCGACGGGTTGGATGGGTTGTCCGCAGGCATTTCCGCCATTGGGATTGCGGCCATTGCCGTCATGGCGGGCATGGCGGGCAAAATGCTCATTTTCACGCTCTGCTTGATCATCTTGGGCAGCGTCATCGCTTTCTTGTTTTACAACTTCCACCCGGCGAAAATTTTCATGGGGGATACCGGCGCGTTGTTTTTAGGTTATGCCATTTCCGTTCTGTCGGTGCTAGGCCTTTACAAAAGCGTGACGCTCTTCAGCTTCGTCGTTCCGGTGATCATTTTGGGCGTGCCGATTTTCGATACGACGTTTGCCATTATCCGCCGCATTGTGAACAAGCGGCCGATCTCGGCGCCCGATAAGTCGCATCTTCATCATCGGTTGCTCGCTCTTGGTTTTTCGCACCGCAACACGGTCTTGTTGATTTATGCGTTTGGCTTGATGTTTGCGGTCAGCGCTATTTTGTTCTCCGCCTCGACGTTATGGCAGTCCATTCTCATCGTTTTTGCCTTGATCGTCTTCGGGGAACTGCTGGCTGAGCTGATCGGCTTGGTCAATGACCAGTACAAGCCGTTTATGACTTTTATTCGCAAGTTGCTTCGGGGAAGCCGAAAAGTATACGGAAATGACCGATAAATAGCAAAGGGGCCGTTTGTGTCATGAAAGGGACAAACGGCTTTTTTCAGGAATTGTCCTTCTCTGGAAAATTATACCCTTCTTTTTTATTGTTTATGCAGCTTGTGCCATTCCTTCGCTCATTTTTTACGGCAAGGCCAAGATTGCCACAAAACTGTCATTATATATTGACACAAATGTGATAAACTAAACATGTTTATTCTATATATTTTTTGGATTTGGAGGAACTTGCGATGAACGTGCCAATGTTGGATTTGAGCGAACAGTATGAACAATTGAAGCCGGAGATCATGCGTGTATTGGACGAGGTGATGCGTTCTTCCCGCTTTATTTTAGGGGACTATGTAAAGAAAATGGAAGCGGAAATTGCCGCCTACAGCCGGGCGAAACACGGAATCGGCTGCGGCAACGGAAGCGATGCGATACATATTGCTTTGCAAGCGGCCGGCGTCGGCCCAGGGGACGAAGTCATTACCACATCGTTTACGTTTTTTGCGACAGCTGGAGCCATCGCGCGGCTTGGCGCCAAACCGGTGTTTGTCGATATCGATCCGGTGACGTTCAACATCGATCCTGCGCAAATCGAAGCCGCGGTAACAGAGAAAACGAAAGCCATCATCCCGGTGCATTTATACGGGCAAATGGCGGATATGGAGGCGATCGCTGCGATTGCCAAGCGGCATGGATTGGTTGTCATTGAGGACGCCGCCCAGGCCATCGGCGCGAAATACCACGGGAAATGCGTTGGCGAGCTGGGGACGGCAGCGACGTACAGCTTCTTCCCGACGAAAAACTTGGGCGCCTACGGGGATGGCGGCATGATCATTACGAACGATGATGAATTGGCGGAAAAATGCAGGGTGATCCGCGTTCATGGCAGCAAGCCGAAATATTACCATCATGTGCTTGGCTACAACAGCCGTCTCGATGAGATGCAAGCGGCGATTTTAAGCGTCAAATTCCCGCATCTGGATCGTTGGACGGAACAGCGACGCCAGCATGCGACGACGTATACGCGCCTGCTGCAGGAGGCGGTCGGCGACCTTGTCGTGACGCCGAAAGAGGTCGAGGGGCGCTATCATGTGTTCCATCAATACACGATTCGCGTGCCGAAGCGCGACGAGCTGCAGGCGTTTTTGAGAGAACAGGGGATCGCGACGATGGTGTACTATCCGCTGCCGTTGCATTTGCAGCCGGTGTTTGCTTCGCTCGGGTATAAGGAAGGGCAGTTGCCGGAGGCGGAAAAGGCAGCGAAAGAAGCGCTGTCGCTCCCGATGTTCCCAGAGCTGAAAGAGGAGCAGCAACAATACGTCGTGGAGAAAATCGCGGAATTTTACCGTCATTTCGTTTGATCGTCCAACCTGTCAAAGGAAACGTCACTTGCGCACAGCAATGGCGTTTTCTTTGGCGTTCGATCATTTGTTTTGTTCACAACACTTTGTTATTTTATGATAAGGGATGGTGGCCGGATTGACGGCGGAAAAACGACCGTTTGTGCTATACGAATATTTGCGCTTTTTTTGGCAACGAAAATGGTGGTTTCTTCTCGTTCCGCTTGCGACGATCGTGTTGACCGTCATGGCAGGGAGGCTTTTGTTGCTGGGGGAGAAGTATACGGGGAAAGCAGTCGTGTTTACGGGATCAATTGACGTAAAAGAGTTGACGGATCCGAAAAATATAGAAGCGAAGTTTCCTGAGGTGAAAAACTTGGACGTCGTCGTTCCTGAAGAACAGTACGTGCAAATCACAGTCAAAGGCGACGATGAACAAGACGTGAGCCGGGAATTGAAGCATGTGGTGTCGGAATACAGCCAGGAGCTCGAGCGCCATTCACAAGAACGGATTGATGTCACCACGAAATACTTGCATGCGTTGGAAGAACGGGAGCGCGCATTGCAGCAAAAAGTCGATTATTATAGCGAACAAGTCCAGTCGGGCCGCTTGAATCCAGAACAGCTCGATGACATCAGTGACTTGTTGGTTGAGTCGGAAAACAATTTGACCGAAGTGATGGAGCGCGTCAATCGCATCCGCGGCAATCTTGTCTTTTACGAAAAACCAGCCGTATTGTCGGAAACGGTGGCGAAATCGAAAACGTATACCGGGCAGCTTGCGGCGATCGGCCTTGTCCTCGGCCTGTTTTTGACGGTCGTTTGGCTGACGCTTTGGAAGTATATATTGGACGCGAGGAGGTACTATTCTTCATGATCCGTTTTGCCATTGTCGGCATGGGGCATATCGCGAAAAAACATATCGATGCCATTGAAAAGGCGGACGGCGCTGAGCTGGCGGCCGTGTGCGACACGAACCCGGAACGGCTGCGCGACGTGTCGGATGTTCCTGTTTACACTGACATGGAGACGATGTTGAAGGAGAACGAACAGATCGATGTCGTCAACATTTGTGTTCCGTCCGGATTGCATGCGCCGTTGACCAAGTTGGCGGCCCGTTATCGCCGTCATATCATTGTGGAAAAGCCGATGGCGCTCCGCACGAGCGACGCTGAAGAGATGATCCGGGCGGCGAAAGAATACGACGTGAAGCTCGCGGTCGTTCATCCGAACCGCTTCCGTCCGGCCATTCGGAAGCTGAAAGAGGCGATGGAGCACGGGATGTTCGGAAAACTGAGCCACGCGAACGCCACGGTGCGCTGGAATCGAAATCAAGCCTATTACGATCAGGCGGCGTGGCGAGGGACGAAAGCGTTCGATGGCGGCGTCTTGATGAACCAAGCGATTCACAATTTGGATTTGCTGCTTTGGTTGATGGGGCCGGTCAAGGCGGTGCAAGCGATGGCGGCGACCCGTCTGCGCAAGATTGAGACGGAAGACGTCGCGGCGGCGGTTGTGGAGTTTGAAAGCGGAGCGCTTGGCGTCATCGAGGCAGCGACGACGATTTACCCGCAAAACTTAGAGGAATCGATCGCCATTTTCGGCGAAACGGCATCAGTGAAAATCGGCGGCCGGACGGCGAACTTTATCGAAACGTGGGAAGCGGAAGGCGTCAGTGAGGAAGAGCGAGCAAAGCTCATCGATGAGATCAACGCCGACCCGTTTGGCAAGCCGGGGCACCAATGGATCATTGAAGATATGGTGCAAGCGATTCGCGAAAACCGCGAGCCGATCGTCAATGGTTGGGACGGACTGGCTCCTGTTCGGCTGATCGAAGCCATTTTGCGTTCGGCGGAAACCGGGACAAGAGTGCAATTATCTGAGTAAGAAAGGAATGAGAAGAATGAACTACGCGGAACGGCTGTTGCAAAAGTTTGAGAAACGCGATGCGGTGATCGGCGTGGTTGGGCTTGGCTACGTCGGGCTGCCGCTGGCAGTCGAAAAAGCAAAAGCAGGGTTTCATGTCATCGGCTTTGACATCCAACAAAGCCGTGTCGATCAAGTGAACAATGGAATCAACTACATTGGCGATGTCGTCGATGAAGATCTGCATGAAATGGTCAAACAAGGACGGCTGGTGGCGACGACCGATTACGCCCGGATCGCGGAAGTCGATGCCGTGGCGATCGCGGTGCCGACCCCGCTCGATGCGCATCACCAGCCGGATACGTCGTACGTTGAAAACTCGGCGAAGGAAATCGCGAAATATGCCCATGAGGGGATGCTCGTCGTTTTGGAATCGACCACCTATCCAGGCACGACGGAAGAAATTGTGAAGCCGGCGCTGGAGCAAAAAGGACTTGTCGTCGGGGAAACGGTGTTCGTCGCCTATTCGCCGGAGCGGGTGGACCCGGGCAACAAGCAGTTTAAGACGAAAAATACGCCGAAAGTCGTCGGCGGCGTGACAAAGACGTGCACGAAAGTGGCGGCGGCGATGTATCGAGCCGTGCTTGAAGGCGATGTCCATGAAGTGTCGAGTCCAGCGGTGGCGGAAATGGAGAAAATTTTTGAAAACACGTTCCGCCATATCAACATTGCGTTAGCGAACGAAATGGCCATTTTGTGCGAACGGATGGGCATTGATGTCTGGGAAGTCATCGATGCAGCGAAAACGAAGCCGTATGGATTTATGGCGTTTTATCCGGGACCGGGGCTTGGCGGCCACTGCATTCCGATCGACCCGTTTTATTTGACATGGAAAGCGCGCGAATACAACTACCATACGCGCTTGATCGAGCTGGCTGGCGAAATCAACAACGCCATGCCGGAATATGTCGTCAACCGCGCGATGCTCATTTTGAACGAAGAAGGGAAGGCGCTGCGCGGTTCGAAAGTGACGGTGCTCGGCGTCGCCTACAAAAAAGATATTGATGATGTGCGCGAATCGCCAGTGTTGAAAATCGTCGAGCTGCTCGAGCAATACGGAGCGGAGTTTGCGGTCGTCGACCCGTATGTTCCGTCGTTCCGGGCGTGCAACCGGGTGGTGGAGACGGTCGAGCTGACGCCGGAATTGCTGGAGCAGTCGGATCTTGTCTTGATTGCGACCGACCATTCCAACATCGACTATGAAATGGTCGCTCGTCACAGCCGCGTCGTGTTTGACACACGCAACGCCATGAAAGATGTGTCGAAACCAGCCAAATACGTCAAATTGTAAGCGAAGGAGACGAAACGATGCATATTGTCGATCCCTCTGTTGTTTGCGGTGAACGTGTCGAAATCGGCCATTTCACTGTCATCGAGGCGAATGTAAAAATCGGGAATGACGTTAAAATCGGCCATCGCGTCACGATTCACGAAGGAACGGTCATTGGGGACGGCGTGACGATCGCCGACGGCGCGGTGCTCGGCAAACCGCCGAAGCCGGCGAAAACGAGCACCGTCAAGCTGTCGGGTGAGCTGCCGCCGCTTGTCATTGGCGACCATTGCACGATCGGCGCCAATGCTGTCATCTATCGAGGAGCGACGATCGGCGCCTACACATTGATCGCTGATTTGGCGAGCGTGCGCGAAAACGTGCACATCGGCCAATATGTGATCGTCGGGCGCGGGGTGTGCGTCGAAAACCACGTCCAAATCGGCGATCGGACGAAAATCCAGTCGAACTCCTACATCACGGCTTACACGACGATCGAAGATCATGTGTTCATCGCCCCGTGCGTCACGACGACCAACGACAACTACATGGGGCGGACGGAGGAGCGATTTGCGAAAATCAAAGGGGCGACCATCAAGCGCGGAGCGCGTGTTGGGGGCGGAGCGATTTTGCTGCCGGGCGTGACGGTGGCGGAAGAAACGTTCGTCGCCGCCGGAGCGCTCGTTACGAAAGATACGGAACCGAAAACCGTCGTCAAAGGATTCCCGGCGCGTTTCAGCAAAATGGTGGACGAGCGGGAGTTGTTGTAAATTGTTCGCAGCATTCAAGCGTTTAGGAGCGGATTCGCTCCTTTACGCGTTTATGAACGTCGGCACGAAGCTGATCGCGTTTTTGATGCTGCCGGTTTATACAAGCTATTTGTCCAAGGCGCAGTATGGAGCGGTCTACTTGATTGACCAATGGACGTCGATGCTGACGTTTCTCGTCATTTTTGGAACGGATTCGGCGCTCTCTTTTTACTATTACGACACGGATGACAAAGAGAAGCGCCTTTTGTATGTGCGGAACGTCATGTATGTTCGGCTGTTCATAGTCGCTCTCTTGTTTTTCGCCGTCGTGGTGGCTGGACCATGGATAGCGCATGCCCTGTTGGATGAGCCTGGCGATGTCGATTTGTTGTATCTTAGTCTTATGACCTTGTTGCTTGATACGATTTTCGTTGTAGCGACAACGGTCATGCGCTTTGAATTTCGGACGAAATCGGTCGTCATCTGGACGCTGGTGAAGATGTCGCTGGTCGCCGTGCTGTCGTACGCGGCACTCCGTTGGTTGGCGGCCACTCCCGAAGGATTGCTGATGGGCCGCCTAGTCAGCAGCGCACTCGTCTTTTTGTTGATGCTTCACTTCACGGTAAAGTACATGGTGTGGCGTGTGCGTTGGGATGTAGTCAAGCAGCTTTTGGCTTACGGGGCGCCGCTTGTGCCGACTTCGCTCGCCTTTTGGGCGATCGCCAATGTCAGCACATTGTTTCTCAAACATTTTGCCTCATTGGAGGAAGTGGGAGTGTTTGGGGTAGCCTTACGGTTGGCGACGGTGATTACCTTGATTACGAGCGGGGTGCAAATGGCTTGGCGGCCGTATTCGATGTCGATGAAAGATCGCCCTGGACACCGTGAGCTGTTTGCGAAAGTGTATATGGCGCTTCTTGTCATCGGAGCCGTGGGTTTGGTGGCGATCGCGACGGTAAGTCCGTGGCTGGTCGAGACGTTTTTCAAGCCGGAATACCGGGAAGCATCCGCTTATATCCCGTTTTTGTCGGCCGTGACCTTTTTGAATTTTTATTATTTGATTTTGTCCACCGGTTTATTTTTGACAAAGGAAACCGGCTATATTTCACGAGTGTTCACGTTAGCAGCGCTTCTTCACCTTGTGTTGAACGCCGTTTTGGTGCCGCTTTGGCTCAGCTGGGGGGCGGTTGCAGCCAGCCTCATGACGTATATGGTCGCTGTGGCTTTCATTTTTCGCAAAAGCCAGCAAGTGTATCCCGTGCCGGTGTCATGGAAAAAGATGAATTTCATTTTGGTCGGTACATTGCTCGCCCTCATCGTCATCGTCTATGTCCAGCAGGCGCCGCTTGCTGACGGTTGGGTGCTCGCTGGTTGGGGCTTGTTTGCCGCCATGCTGTTTGCCACCCGGGTTGATCGTGATTTGCGGCGTCCGGTGCGCACGATCGAGGGAGAAAATGTGCAAAATACTTGATAACCGGTCATCTGATCTAGGAGGTGTTTCAGATGAAAATTGCCACCGTGTTGGGCGCCAGACCGCAGTTTATCAAGGCTGCCCCCGTCTCGCGCGTCTTGCGAAAACAATATACCGAAGTGCTGATCCATACCGGGCAACACTATGATCCAAATATGTCGGCCATTTTTTTTGAGGAGTTGAACATTCCGACGCCTGACTACTATCTTGGGGTAGGCTCAGGCAGCCATGGAAAGCAAACAGGGGAAATGCTCATCAAAATTGAGGAAATCGTTCTGAAGGAAAAACCGGATTATGTGCTCGTCTATGGCGATACCAACTCGACGCTCGCGGGCGCTCTTGTCGCGGCGAAGCTCCATATTCCCGTCATCCATGTCGAAGCCGGACTGCGCAGCTTCAACAAGCAGATGCCGGAAGAAATCAACCGCATTATGACCGATCATGTCTCCGAGCTCTTATTTTGCCCAACGGAGACAGCCGTGGAAAATTTACGCAAAGAAAACATTACGCGAAACGTCTGGAATGTCGGCGACGTCATGTATGACGCCATTTTGTACAACAAAGAGCTCGCACAGCGCCAATCGACGATTTTGGCTGATTTGTCGCTGGCGGAACAATCCTACTACTTGATCACCATTCACCGAGCGGAAAATACCGATGACCCCGACAAATTGAAAGCCATTTTGGCTGCCTTTGCGGACATCGACGGCACGAAAGTGTGGCCGATTCATCCGCGGACACGGCATAAGCTGGAAGAATACGGGTTGGACGTCTCAACGATCCCCGGGCTTCGGCTGATCGATCCGGTCGGTTATTTGGACATGCTGAGGCTGGAGAGCGGCGCGAAAAAAATCATCACCGATTCAGGCGGCGTGCAAAAGGAAGCCTATTTCCTGCGCGTGCCTTGCGTAACGGTGCGCGAACAAACTGAATGGGTGGAAACGCTCGAAGGGGGAGCGAACATCTTAACCGGCACGGACCGCGAGAAGATCGTCGCGGCGGTTCACAAGGAAGTCGCCCCCGTTTATGCGGACGTCTTTGGCGATGGGCATGCGGCGGAGAAAATCGTGGCGGCGATCGGGCAGCGATAAGGGTGCGTCGGCATGTTGGACGTGTTGATCTGGTTGATCGTTTTTGTCGCCTCCACCTTGATGTTTCGCTATGCAGCGGGGACGCTTTCATTGACGGCGCCTAACCTAGTGTCGATTGTGTACTATTACTCGTTTCTTCTGTCGAGCTTCATTGGCGCGTTGCTGATCGCATTGGGAATGGATCATTACTACATGATTCGCAAGTTGTTTCGGCCCGAAGAATACCGACAGATTGGGTTTTTCGTCGTCAGCTTCGTTATGATTGTGTTCCCGCTGTCGATGGTGGTCGTTTCAAGGCTGTTCGGATTTGAAGCTAGGCAGGAGTTTCGCGCTTATATGCGCAAGCCGCTTTCCCCGTTGACCGGAGCGACAGGCAATCAAGTGTTTTATTCGTTTTTGGCCCTGTCCCTGCTCAGTTTTGCCGCCATTGCGTACATGATTTGGAAAACGCCGACGATTCCAGTGTTTGCGCTATTTACTGGGACAGACGAAAGCTTGGCGGCGTTGCGCATTGAGGCATCGCGTCATTTTGCCGGAAATGTGCTGTTCCGCAATATTTTTGCCATTACGCTTACGCCGCTGTTATCATTGGCCGCCTATTTGTTTGCCGTGCTCACAAACGAATGGCGGTGGAAGTTGTTGTTTCTTGGCCTGTTCGTCGGAGCGGTATTCGTCAATGTGTATGATTTGGCGAAGTCACCGATTTTCTTTTATGTAATGATGTTTTTGCTCCTGCGCATTTATGTGGGAAAAACAAAGCTATCGGCGGCGAAACTAGCGCTCTACGGTGGGGTCGGGGCGCTCGTGCTCATCGGCATGTACATGGTCATCCAAGGGGTGCGGGACATTGACACGTTTTTGTCTTATAATAAAGGTCCTATTGGCCGTATGATTTTCGCTCAAATCGCGCCGACGTTTCTTCATTTGAACATGTTCGGCGAAGCGCTGCCGTTTCTTTATGGAAAAAGCCTTCCATCATTTTTGACCAACTTGTTTGATGTTGAGAATGTTCGCTCCGCTCGCCTCGTGATGGCGCACGTATTCCCGGAGCGGATCGAAGACGGGACAGGAGGAGTGCTCAACACGCTTTTTGTCGCTGAGGCGTATGCGAACTTCGGCTATGTGGGAATCGTCGTCGGCACGCTCTATGTCGGCGTTGTGACGCAGCTGTTGTACATTGGGTTTCTACGTCTTCCGAAAAATCCTTTGTTTTTAAGTTTGTTCGTTTATTTTTCCATTAACATCCCCCGCACCCTTGTCGGTGGGTTCACCGATTTTTTGTTCAATCCGACCTGGGTGCTGATCGTGGCGTTGTTTGGCGGCATGGCGCTATGGCTGCGGGTGCAGGGGGACTTACGGGCATGGTTTGCAGCGAAAAGGCGAATCACGGATGAGGGATGAATGATGAAAACCGTATTGATTTATTACCCGTTTTCACTCGCCGCGGAACGAAACAGCGGGTCCAAGCTGCGGCCGTATGAAATGCATCAGGCGTTTTTGCGTTGGGGAGCGAAGGAGGGAGTGGACGTTCTTCTGATCGCTGGCACGTCCGCCGAGCGGGAAAAGCAATTTCAAGAGCTCCGCAGCCAAGGCAAGCTCGATGATGTCTGGTTTTGCTATATGGAAAACCAGACGATTCCGCTTTGGCTCACTGATCCAGGACACCGGCCGCAGCGTCCGTTCGTCGATCGGGATGTGCTCCGCTACCTGAAAGGCCGCAACGTTCCCATTGGCGTCTTTTACCGCGACGTCTATTGGAAGTTCCCTGATTTGTATCCGCTCCGCGGTTGGAAAAAAGCGGCCATGCAAATGATATACCGTTGGGAAGAACGGTTTTATGAGCGGTACTGCGATGTCATCTTTTTGCCGAGCCTCGAAATGGGAACATACGTCGCGATCCGCCGCCCGATGGTCGATTTGCCGCCGGGTGGGAAGCAAAAGCCGTTTCAGCGGTCCGGGACGGCAAAACAGCCGCTGAATGCCATTTATGTCGGCGGCATCAACAATGCCGACTACGGGCTTCCGCTCCTGCTTGAGGCGATTCGCCTGGCCAACCGCCGTGAGCCGCTTGTTTCGCTCACCGTCGTCTGCCGAAAAGACGAGTACGAGCGGCAGCCGCTTGCGGTGAAAGAAGAGCTTGCCGCCTTGCAAGTGCGCGTCGAGCACGTCAGCGGCGAAGCGCTCGACCGTTTGTATGCGGAGATGGATTTCGCCTTCATCCCGCGGCGGCGGAGCGAGTACAATGATTTTTCCGTTCCCGTCAAACTGGTCGACTATCTGTCGAGCGGCCTGCCGATTGTTGCCACCGCTTGTTCGGCGCAAAAGCGATTGATTGAAGCGGATGGGTATGGCGTCATTTGCGACGACAACCCGTCGTCGATGGCAGAAGCGATCGCCAAGATGGCGGACATGCTCGAGGAGTGCCGCTTGCGCATTGCGCGGACGTTTATGGCGAAACATTCATGGGAAGCGAGAGTGGAAAAGGTGAAAGAAACGTTGGTGGGGGGCCTCCGATGAAAGTCGCCTTATTGGCTCCAAGCAAATCGATCCATACGCATAAGTGGGCCCGCTTTTACCAAACGCAAGGCATCGACGTGAAAGTCGTGACGTTTAAAGATCATTACGGGCCGGAGCAAGCGAAAGAAGTCGAGACAGTCGTGCTGCCGAAATGGCTGCCGGGGAAGTTGTCGTATTTTTCCACTGTCTTTGCGCTAAAGCGCCTGCTCGCTTCGTTTCAACCAGATATTTTGCACGCTCATTATGCCTCCAGCTACGGGTTGATCGGGGCGCTTGCGGGGTATCATCCGTTTTACGTCTCTGTCTGGGGACGCGACGTGTATCAGTTTCCGAATGCCAATCGCTGGAACCGACGGATGCTTGAATATACATTGCAGCGAGCGGATGTCATTTGTTCGACAAGTCATGTGATGGCGAAAGAAACCGGAAAGTATACGGACAAACCGATCGAGGTGACGCCGTTTGGGGTGGATGTCGCCCGCTTCAAACCATTGCCGAAACAGCCGAAACGGACCGTGACGATCGGCACAGTGAAAGCTCTTTCGGACAAGTACGGGATCGCTGATTTGATTCGAGCGTTTGCCGTTGTGCACGAGCGGCATCCACAAACGGAGCTGTTGATCGTCGGCGATGGGCCGCAGCGAAGTGAATACGAGGAGCTGTGCGCCCGCCTCGGCATCCAATCCGTGACGACGTTTGTCGGCAAAGTTCCGAACGAACAAGTGCCACTGTACATCAATCAAATGGATATTTTCGCCGTGCCTTCGACGGAAGACAGCGAAAGTTTTGGCGTTGCCGCCGTCGAGGCGATGGCGTGCGGCGTTCCCGTTGTCGTCTCCAACGTCGGTGGATTGCCGGAAGTCGTCCGTGAGGGAACAACGGGGTTGATTGTGCCGAAAAACAGTCCGGAAAAGCTAGCGGAGGCGTTCGAACGGCTGTTGCTTGATGAGAGGCTGCGGCAACGAATGGGGGAAAACGGCGTCAACCATGTTCATGAACATTACGATTGGACGGAAAATGCGATGCGCATGATCCGATTGTATGAACAAACGTTGAAAGGCGGTGGAGGGAGTCGATGAGGAACAAAGCCGTCATATCAGCCGCCGCGGTTGGTGCTCGTTTGTTGCCGAAAGCGGCGGCTAGGACGCGAAGCCGGCGGCTTTACGTTGGCAAGCTCGTGATGGCCGTTGGCTTACGGCAACGACTATACATCCAAGGACAGCGGAACGATGCCAGGGGGGCGTTGCCCTTTTTCCACGCCTCGTTTGCGCTCACCTCTTGGCGCTCGAAATGGAACGTTTGTTTGCGATTTTGGGGGAAAGTGGTGTGGAGCGGACGATGAGGATCATTTACCTATGCCAACACTTCCCACCGGAAACGGGCGCACCGCAAATTCGTGTGTATGAGGTGAGCAAAGAGCTGATCAAACGGGGGCATCAAGTGGAAGTGCTCACGGCATTCCCGCATCATCCGCACGGCGTCATCCCGGAGCCATACCGCGGCCTGTTTTATTTGTTTGAACAATGGGACGGCATTCCCGTTCATCGGACATGGATTTATCCGTCGCCAAAGGGGAGCTTTTGGAAGCGACTCGCTTCGTATTTTTCATTTACGTTCAGCTCGTTTTATTCATTGCTTGTGAAAGCGAAGCCGACGGATGTGATCATTTGCAATTCCCCGCCGTTGTTTTTAGGGATCACCGGGTACGTGGGCGCGAAGTTGAAACGGGCGAAGTTTGTTTTCAACGTCGCTGACATTTGGCCGGAATCGGCCGTTGAGCTCGGCATTTTGAAAAATCGGCTGTTCATCCGAATGGCGAGATGGCTCGAGCTGTTTTTATACCGGAAGGCTTGGAAAATCGCTGCCGCGACAGAAGGCATTCGCGATTATATGATTGAACAAGGAAAGGCGCCCGAGGATGTCTTTTTATTGCCGAACGGCGTCAACACGGATGTGTTTCGCCCGCTGCCGAAAAACAAAGAGTTGCTTGCGGAATTAGGGCTCGAAGGAAAAGTGGTGTTTACGTACGCCGGAACGATGGGATACGCCCAAGGGCTCGATTCGGTGTTGCGGGCGGCGGCCATCGTCAAAGCAAAAGATGAACGGGCGCATTTCCTGTTTGTCGGCGACGGCCAAGAGCGAGAAAAGTTGATGGCGTTAAAAGAAGAGCTTGGCCTTGACAACGTGACGTTTTACGGATCCGTTCCGGTTGAGAAGATGCCAGCGATTTTCTCCATCACCGATTACAGCATCGTTTCGTTGCGCAATATCGATTTGTTTAAAGGAGCAAGGCCGTCGAAAATTTTCCCGGCGATCGCCACCGGAACCCCGGTGCTGTATTGCGGCGAAGGGGAGAGCGCAGAGATTTTAGAAACATACCATTGCGGAAAAATCGCTCCTCCAGAAAATCCTGAACAGATCGCTGCCGCGGTTCTCGAGTTGCTTTGCCTTCCGAGCGAGGAATACGAAAAGATGGCGGAAAATGGGCGCAAGTTGGCGGTGGAGCAATATTCTTGGAAGCGAATTGTTGATGATTTGCTTCACGCCCTTAGCGATGAAACAAATCGCGAATCCGTTTGGCCGGCAGAACAATAAAAAAGGAAAGGGCGTCAGCTTATAAGCAGGATGCCCTTTCTTTTCTTTTAGGGGAAAAGTGGCTATGTTTCCATTTGGATAGATGCAACGAAGACGTGGAACAGATTCTTGACGGAAAAGCGGTTGGTCCATGTTCGACTGTCGAAAGCAAGCCAAGGCGTGACGGAAGATCGAACAACCGCCTGCTTCACAGACTCCTCGATGGGCCTGGAAGCGGCGTGGTTCGGTCGCTCGACAGTCGATCCCATCCTCGGTAAAAGCTGCAAATGGGAAAGCTTCAAACATGGCCTCTATATGGAATGATCGTTTTCTTTATCCAATGGCCATGCGATCACTCGAACGAGACTTCCGCCCCACGGAAGTAATGCTCTAAAATTTGCTCTGCCGTCCATCCGCGCTCGGCGAATGCTTTTGCTCCGTATTGGCTCATGCCGATCCGGTGCCCCCATCCTTTTCCAGTGACAGTGATCGAGCTAACCCCTGACGGCGAGGCGGAAAGCGGCACGATGCCATCCGTTGTTTGCACCTTGATTCCTTCGACGCCGGCGAGCGAAACGGTTCCGCTCCCTGTTTGGACGGAGTAAGATGACAAGGAAGAGGCGGCGATGTTGCCGCTGGCCGTTTGAATCGACACGGATGGTCCGCTTTTTTGCACTTGAATGTCAAACCAGTTGGACGGCAAGATGCCGTAAAATTGATTGCCGTCTAGCGGGAACAGTTTACGGATGGTCGTCTCATTGCCTTTCACCGTTTTTTCGCCTACCGAGGTTTCAATCGTGACGGCACCCACTTCTCCGTTCGCGCCGGTTTTGGCAATCGAAACGTCGTATAAAACGACTGATGGATCGGTGAACCCGAACGAACGCAACAGCACAGCTGGGGAGAAGGTGAATGACCATCGGCTGTATGGCGATGATTCATACGGGTCATCGACGCTCGCTAAATATGGGTAGGCGGTTTGCGACGAGTTCCAGACGTCGCTTACATTGGCGGTTCTGCCGCCGCTTGTCGAGTGGTAATACGTTTCAATGACACTGCCATTATATTTCAGATACAATCCTCTTGTCGCATCCACTGCCGCGTTCGATCGTGGAGATTCTCCATCATATCCTTTATACGTCTGTGTGTTTGGATTGGTCGTCAAACTTGTTTTATGTTTATAGGCATAGTTTCGGGCCGCAATGGCTTGCGCCTTCAGCGCTTCGAGCGGCCAAGAGGCAGGCATCTCGCTCGGTACGACTCCTTTTAAATAATCTTCCATATCTAAAATATTGACAGCATACAAGACGTTGCTTTGCAAGCGAATGTCGACGCTGCCGCGATAACGGGTTTGATTCACTTTCACCAGCGACAACGGCGCAGCGCCGATCGTTTCTTGAATGGTAAATCCCGTGCTTGAAAAATCCGTTTTTCCGTTGTACGTGACAAACACGGTCGAAGAGGAAGACCGGAATGTCAGGCTTGTCCCGCTTGGCAGCGGGGTGATCGTCAACGTCTCTTTATTGACGATTTGATAGTTTCCTTCGACGGCGACTGTCACCGATGTCCCTTTATATACAAGGACTTGCACGGGATTGTTGTACGTTTTCACCCCAGCGGCGTTCGAAGCGGAAGGAGAGATGATGAGCAAAAACAGGCCGACGGCCAACCACGCCAATTTTTTCACCGTCTACTTCACCTCACCAAATTCAGCGGCCATCCAACCCCGACGCCCATCAGACAGTTGCACGTTGTACCATTTCTCCCCTTTGCTGTTGGTAAACGGCTGAATATAGACCATCACTGTTCCCTTTGGAACGGTCGCAATAATCGGATAAGAAGTCGTCGCTCCTTTTCGAATATTGACTGCGGCTGTGGCGATGACATGCTTGGTGCTGTCGCTGCTGACGGCGGATGTCGAGACATCGCCGGAATAAATCCAACCTTTCGACGAAGAGGAGAGAACGATGTTGTACCACAATCCTTGGGAAGTAAGGTGCGCCCCGACTACTTGCAGTGAAGATCCTGCCTGTTTATAAGTGATGACGCGGTAGCTCGTTGACGCTCCGCTGCGGATGGCCGCATTGTTTTTCACTACATAGACGACAGAAGGTAAAGACGGCGAAGCGGGCTTGCTGGCAAGTTGTTGTTGAAGTTGTTGAATTTGTTGTTGTTGGGCGGTCAGTTGCGTTTTCAAGTTGGCAATGTCGTTTTTCATTGGGTTGAGCTGGGAAGTCACCCAGTCGACGCTCGCTAACACGACTTCTTCCGATGCTTTCATCGCTGATGGCGTAAACAAGAGAGCGCCTGCCGTCATTCCGACCGCCAGGCTGGCAGCAACGGCCCATTTGGATTTTCGTTTCATCATGTTCATCTCCCCCGTTTTTGGATATGGCAAAGAAAGGAGAATAATAGCTTTCCTAACGAAAAGGCCGGTGAGCCCCAACGGATTCGCTCGGTTCATGAGAAATCGCGGGGAATGACAATGCGATGCTGTCATGTTCCTCGGTTTGACGAACTCCGTTGTAAAGGTTTTCCATCCATTGCATTACCGGCCTTCTCATGCTATTATTCTCCGAATACGAACAAACTAGAATTGACTGAAATACTCTTCCAATCCTTCGCGAATGCCGACGGCCGCTTTTTGGCGGAACGCTTTCGTTTTGAGCAGCGCCTCCTCATTTGGATTGGAGAGGAAGGCGAGCTCAACAAGAATACTTGGCAGCTCGTTTTTTCGGTTGACGTAATAGTCTTGCGTTTTATGGCCGCGGTCGTACGTTCCGAGCTGTTGGACAAGATGTTTTTGCACAATGGCGGCCAACTGTTGGCTTTTTGGCCCATTGAAGTTGCTCGATACGTTGTAGTACGTTGTCGTTCCGCGAGATGTCCGCGAGTACGAGTCAGCGTGAATGCTGATGAAGGCGTCGTAATCGGAACTGTTGGCGATCCATGTCCGTTCAGACAGCTCCAAAAAGATGTCGGTGCTCCGCGTCAATTTGACGATGGCCCCGGCCCGTTCCAATTCTTCTTTTAGCAATAAGGCGGTGTCGAGAGTAATATCTTTTTCCCGCGTGCCGCCAGGACCGATCGCTCCCGTGTCGTGCGCTCCATGTCCTGCGTCAATGATGATTTTTTTGCCTTTGAGCCCGGTCTCGAGAATTTTCAGCGTCAATCGGTCGCTGTAATGGCGAAGGGTGAATGTGTACCCCGGTTCAAAGGTGATGAGCAGGCTGCTGCCGGTCCATTCCACGGTTTGTATGCCGGGAATATCGGTCGACGGGACTTCAGCGTAGGAAAACGAGCCGGTGATTTTCAGACGATTGCCCGGCAACAACGAATAGGAGACGCGGAAATTGGAAGTTTTTCTCCATATCAAATAGGCATCTTCGTTGATGGTGGAAAACGTTGGTTCAACGAGACTATTTAAGGCGACGGTAGAGGTGCTCGATTCCTCAACCCATCCGCGGACGCCATTGGATGTTTCGACATTCAGCCACCCATGATATTCGTACAGGACAGCAAGCCGCTCGTTCGCTGCCAACGCCTTCAACGATTGATAGTTCGAAGATGCACCTCGTCGTAACGGAGTGTTGGCCTGTTTGACGTATACGTAGGATGGGGCTTTTACTTCAAACGCCGGCATCCATCCCGTTTTTCCCGATGCAGAGGTGACTTGCACCCAGTCGAACGGAGACGCGTCTGTCGTCTTCAAAACCGTGACCATTCTGTTTTTCGCAATCCGCTCGATGACTGCGGCGCTCAACGAAGGTTCGGCAAACAGCGCCGCATTAGCGGTTGTCACCTGTTTTTGCATCCCTTCGCTGGCTGGTGGGGAAAGGTAGGACTTGGTTACGACCGTCTCGTGCACCCAGCCGAGCGTTTTTCCATTGAGGGACACTTTGTACCAAAGCGCTCCCGACGCATCTTTGGCGCTTGACAGGCTGTTCAGTTTGGTTCCCTTTTTCAGTTGGGTGACGACTTTTGCTTTTAAAGATGGAGCTTGCCGCACATTGGCGACCGACACGCTGACCGTCAGCGGCTGGCCTGAGATGCTGGACGTATCCGAGACACCGCTTGGAACCGAAATGGTTGATGACATCGACAACACTTTTTCCGACACCCATCCTCGGACATGTCCGAGATC
The DNA here is from genome assembly GCF_013096845.1 of Geobacillus sp. BMUD. Lineage (NCBI taxonomy): Bacteria > Bacillati > Bacillota > Bacilli > Caryophanales > Anoxybacillaceae > Geobacillus > Geobacillus sp. BMUD. Next base: position 7,504 of record NZ_SDLA01000024.1, on the reverse strand, counting down.
AACGCGGTACCAAAGCTCCTGACCATGTGTGACGAACAAATCGATCACCTTGACAGATTGACCGCGTGACACTGTGGCGACGGCGCGGTAATGGACGCTCGCCCCGCGGCGAACCGGGGAGGACTGCACAACGTTCATGAATGCCGGCAAAAGTGTCGGAAGCTGTTCCGGTATGTAGATCTGTTCCGTTTTTACCCATCCTTTGACTCCCGCCCATTCCACACGCACATACTGTTCCCCGAGCGAATTGGTGAACTCGGCAATGATGGAGACGACATCGCCGTTAGACAGTGTTTTCACGATTGGATAGTAAGGGGATGCCCCCTTGCGCATCGCAATGTCGTTAGCGGCGATGACTGCCCGCTTTCCGACGAGCATAGAAGGCGGTTGGTTGGAAAAGCTGTCGGCCCGCGCCCAGCCGGCGACGCCTCCGTATTCGATGCGGTACCACGTTTCACCATAGGCATTTTGAAACTCATTAATGACTTTCACTTGTTGGCCAGCGGGAATCGAACCAACGGCTCGATATGAATCCGTCGCTCCTCTTCTCAGCAACGAGTCTTGTTTGGCGAACATCACGGTAGGAAAAGCAGAAGAGACGCGCGCTTCAGAAAAGCTGTCGGCCCGCGCCCAGCCGGTGACGCCTCCGTACTCGATGCGGTACCACGTTTCGCCAGCAGCATTTTGGAACTTGTCGATGATCTTCACTTGTTGGCCAGCCGGAATCGATCCGACGACTTGATATGAATCGGTCGCTCCCCTCCTTAGCAAAGAGTTCTGCTCAGCGACCATAAGGGGCGATGAGGATGGACTCCCATCTGCAGCCAAGGCGGCTGACGGCCATAGTGGGCAAGTCGCCAACAAGACGGAAAGAAGCGTTTTTTTCAAGGATTCGATCCCCCCTTTTTTCTCAAGTTTGCGTTTTCTATACTATCATAGCGAATTTTGCCGTTTTATCCAACCCGAATTCAGTCCTATTATGAGGAAAAATGAAATGTTTTGTTGAAAAAGGGAGAATGAGAGGACGATGACGGTTGCGGAAGACGAGAAAGCTCATATGTGTGTGGCGGTCAAAATAGGAAAAAAGGTGCCCGGTTGTGGTCTTTTGGGCACCTTTTCTTACAGACTATTAATTTTCGCTTTGCGCCGACGGCGAATCGTTGCGTGTGAGGGAGGCGTTGGACGTCTCAAGCGCTTGCCGAAGCGTTTCATTGATTGAGCTGACCGATTGCTCGTCAGGGATGTAGTAGTACACGCCGTTGATCGTTTCGTCGTATCCTTTCAAATGTAAATTTTCTACATCCGCGTTCTTCATTTTTTGATAGACATAGATGAACGACAACAAATCGGACGGAGGGATGTTCGTCCGCACGTGATCCCCTAAATCGGCGATGACGTCATCCAGCTTCGGCAGCGAGGTGATGGACGTGCTTTTGTCAATAATGGCACGAATGACTTGTTTTTGCCGCTCGTTTCGGCCAAAGTCGCCGCGGGGGTCGGATTTTCTCATGCGCACATAGGCGAGCGCTTCATTGCCGTTCAACTCTTGTTTGCCTTTATGGAACGTATGCCATTTGAGCGAACCTGTCAGTTGGGCTTTGAATGTGAACGGAACATCCACCGTGACGCCGCCTAACGAATCGACAATTTTTTCGAACCCTTCAAAATCAGTCGTCACGTAATAGTCGATCGGTACATCGATCAGCTCATTGACGGCTTCAATTGTCGATTGAATGCCTCCATGACTGTAGGAGTGGGTGATTTTGTCTTTCCGCCCTTCGCTCGGGATGTAAACGCGCGTGTCGCGCGGAATGCTTAACAAATACACTTTGTTCGTTTTCGGATTGACGGTCAACAACATGACGACATCAGACCGTCCCTCCTCGTCGTGGTACTGGTTTTCGACCCCAACCAACAGCACGGTAAACGGATCTTTGTGCATTTCGATATTCTTCGGCGGCTTACCTGATGGATCGAGAGCTTGATAAATTTTGCTTGACGCTTGTTTCGTCTCGGAATAAATATTGTAGCCAAAAGCGCCGACGCCCCCGAGCAAAAGAAAAAACACGAGCAAAAAGAATCGGCGGAGCCGCTTTTTTTTCTTCCGCTTTTTCATCGTTTTTCTTGTATGATTCATCGTTTAACCCTTCTTTCCTTTACGGTGTCGTTTTAGGAAGACGGAAGCAGCCGCTCGGCATACTCCATCGCTCCCGCCTGAATGTCCGCCCTTCCGTTTGTCAGTTCGGTCATCCACTCGCCGAACGAAGACTGACCGTCCTCGGGAACGAGAACGTCAAAGGTGACGCGATCGGCATAGTGGATATTTTTCACCGCATATACGGAAGAGCGCAGTTCATTTTCCACTTTCCCGAGCCATGGATAGTCGATCGTGACATGCATGACGCGCATGAGCCGACGCTCGACGATGCCGGCAGCATTCAGGCCTTCGGAGACGGCGCGGCTGTAAGCGCGCACCAACCCGCCTGCGCCGAGCTTGATGCCGCCGAAGTAGCGGGTGACAACGGCGACGGTGTCTTTCACCCCTTTTTTCTTCAGCACTTCAAGCATGGGCACCCCTGCAGTGCCGCTCGGCTCGCCGTCATCGTTCGCTTTTTGGATTTGATCATGCTCGCCGATCAAATAGGCGGAGCAGTTGTGGGTCGCGTCCCAATGTTTTTTCTTGATCTGTTGAATAAAGGCGACAGCCTCTTCTTCCGTTTCAGCGCGATTGACATAGCAAATAAACCGTGACTTTTCGATCACGATTTCGTGTTCGCCATATCCTTTGACCGTGTAATATGTTTGCAACAAAGCAAAACACCTCAACATACAAAAAACGCGAAAACGGTTTAATGTTGTTTATTTTTTTTTGCATGAATGGCTAGCGCTCGATTCTAATTATGGTAAACTGAAAATAAAAGAGCAATAGATAGGGCATGCTTTTATTATTATAAATCGACAACTTTTTTCCTTCAAACAAATTTTGCTGGCGCCCATGCGTACCGTTTGGCAGCGCTGTTGGAGGTTGGCAAATGGCTGAGGCAAAACAATGGGACGTGAAGCAGTTAGATCGGATTGTCGAAAAAATGATCGACACCGTTCAACATAGCAAAGACGAAATTTTCCGCATCGGGGAGCAGTCGCGTCAAGAGCATGACCATCTGCTTCGCGAACTCGAGGAGGTGAAGCGGCTGACAGTGCAGGCGATCGAAGAAGCGGATCAGCTGGAAATGGAAGCGCGTCAGGCGCGCCGCCGCCTGTCGGAAGTGAGCCAAAACTTTTCCACCCACTCGGAGCAAGATATTCGCGAGGCGTATGAACAGGCGCACGAGCTGCATATGAAACTGGCGATGGTGCGCGAGCGGGAGAAACAGTTGCGGCTGCGCCGCGACGAGCTCGAGCGGAGATTGGCGAGTCTGGTGCAAATTATCGAACGCGCCGATTATTTGGTTGGACAGATTACCGTCGTGCTCCACTACTTAAACAGCGATTTCCGCCAAGTCGGCGAGCTCATTGAAGGAGCGAAGCAAAAGCAGGAATTTGGGTTGAAAATCATTGAAGCCCAAGAAGAAGAGCGTCGTCGGCTGTCGCGGGAAATCCATGACGGCCCTGCGCAGCTGCTCGCTCATGTCCTTCTTCGGTCTGATTTGGTCGAAAAGGTGATCAAAGAGCGAGGGACAGAGGCGGCGATCGCCGAAATTCGCGATTTTCGCAAAATGGTGCGCTCGGCTTTGTCCGAAGTGCGCCGCATCATTTACGATTTGCGGCCGATGGCGCTTGATGATTTAGGATTGGTTCCGACTCTAAAAAAATACTTGCAAACGACCGAAGAATATAATAAAGGAGTCCATATTTCCTTTGTACATATCGGCGAAGAAATTCGGCTGCCGTCGCGGATGGAGGCGGCTGTGTTTCGGCTTGTCCAAGAGTCGGTGCAAAACGCTTTGAAGCACGCCGAAGCGCACCATATCGACGTCAAAATGGAAGTGACGTGCCATCATCTGCTTGTCAGCGTCAAAGACGATGGCAAAGGGTTTGATCCATCGGTGAAAAAAGAAAATACGTTCGGCTTGATCGGAATGCGGGAGCGGGTGGAGCTACTCGGCGGCGCGCTGGCCATCCGCTCAAAGATTGGCCACGGAACGACCGTGTTCATTCGCGTTCCGCTCGACCGCTCGACTGACGAAACGAACAAGGAGGAGAGGAAACGATGAAAACACGCATCGCGATTATCGACGATCACCAGCTGTTTCGTGAGGGCATCAAGCGCATTTTGGAGTTTGAGGGCGATTTTGAAGTCGTAGCGGAAGGAAGCGACGGCAGCGAAGCGCTTTCGATCGTCGAAACATACCGCCCAGATTTGGTGCTGATGGACATTAACATGCCGGACATCAACGGCGTTGAAGCGACGAAACAGCTGATTGAAGCTTACCCTGATACGAAAGTGGTTGTGTTGTCGATTCATGACGATGAAAACTATGTCATGCGCGCCTTGCAGACGGGAGCAACGGGGTATTTGTTGAAGGAGATGGATGCAGATACACTGATTGAAGCGGTGAGAATCGTCGCCGAAGGTGGGTCATATTTGCATCCAAAAGTGACGCACAACTTGATTCGCGAATACCGTCGCCTGGCGACGGAAAAAGGCGGCGCAGCGGTCAAGCAGGAGGTGCGCCGTCCGCTCCATTTGTTGACGCGGCGCGAGTGCGAAGTGCTGCAGCTTTTAGCTGACGGCAAAAGCAACCGCGCCATCGGCGAGGCGCTGTACATTAGCGAGAAAACGGTGAAAAACCACGTCAGCAGCATCTTGCAAAAATTAAATGTCAACGACCGGACGCAAGCCGTTGTGGTAGCGATCAAAAACGGCTGGGTTGAGGTGCGCTGACCGTTAGGAGTTTCCTTATCGTAACCCCCTTAGCTGATCTTGGGAGAGTTTCCGTACTGCCTCTGTTTGGCATGTCTTTTGTTGCAACGGCCGTGCGGCGTTGAACTGCCTCGAGAAGCGACCGGGCTCCTTCCACTTTTCGTAGTGGGTGTGTCTCTTTTTTGGTATAATGGAAGAAAATCCGAAATCAGGAAGGAAGGACGTTCGTGAAAACGGCAATTGTCACCGATAGCACCGCCTATTTGCCGAAAGAGGTGCGCGAGAGGCTTGGCATTCGCCTCATTCCGCTCAGCGTCATTTTCGGAAATGAGACGTATCGCGAAGAGATGGATATGACGGCTGATGAATTTTTTGTCAAAATCAAGCAGCATCCGACGTTGCCGACGACGTCTCAACCGTCGGTCGGTGAATTCGTTGACTTGTTCACCGCCATTCGTGAGGAAGGGTACGACGCTGTCATCAGCATCCACCTCTCAAGCGGCATCAGCGGCACGTACCAAGGGGCGGTTACGGCGGGGACGATGGTCGAAGGATTGAGCGTTTACGCCTACGACTCGGAAATCAGCTGCATGGCACAAGGGTTTTACGCCATTGAAGCTGCCGAGATGGCGCAGGCGGGGAAAACGCCGGACGAGATCCTCGCCCGCCTCGATGAAATGAAGCGAACGTTGCGCGCTTATTTTATGGTCGACGACTTGTCCCACCTGCAGCGCGGCGGACGGCTGACCGGGGCGCAGGCGTTCATCGGCGGCCTCTTGCAAATCAAGCCGCTTCTTCGCTTTGAAAACAAAGTGATTGTGCCATTTGAAAAAATCCGCACGCGCAAAAAGGCGGTCAAACGAATCGAAGAACTGTTCGCCGAAGATGCGGACAAAGGCGTGCCGCTCAAAGCCGCCATCATCCATGCCAACCAGCCGGATGAGGCGAGCCGCTGGCGCGACGAGCTGTCCGCCCGCTATCCGCACGTCGAGTTTTGGATCAGCTATTTCGGCCCGGTCATCGCCACCCACGTCGGCGAAGGGGCGCTCGGGTTGACGTGGTATCAGCCGTAGGCCGGGGCCGCCAATCGCCGCCTCGAGGCTTGATAGCCGGGCGCAAGGCGGAACGGTCCACTCCGCCTTGCGCCGCGGCGAATTTGTTGTCTAGTTTTGGCTGTCTCGTCGATCAAGATGGTTTAGTCTTTCCTATTTGGCTTTCATGGAACGAAATGATCGGAATGAGTCTTTAGCAATGTGGATCTTATTCATATGGAATTTTTCCTGTTCCTCGTCCAGCTTCGCTGCACCGCCATTTCGTGAGCCGCTCTCCTTCGGCTGTATTCTCCATAACCGCTCGCAGCTGACGAATTCATCCGTGACAAACATAAGAGCGAGAAAGCCTATTCCTTTAAGTGTGTGGAATGTCAAATTCGTCAGCTGCATCTTCTTCTTCTCTCTCCGCTTTATGAAACGGACCGGAGATGTGGGGCTGGCCGAACTTGTCGAACGGTTTTCCTTTCCTGAAAAATGTGTCGCTATTTCCCTGGGAATGTTGTCGAAACACGTTGTCGATCGACTCGATGACTCTCCGTGGATTTTTGATGTTGTCGGATTTCGCTTTATCCTTTTCTTTCGAAGGTCGATAGATAGGTTGTGAAAAAGGCGGTCCAACCACATCTTGACTCCATTGGGAAGCCCTTTTTGCCTCCACTTTCTTTGCCGATCGAAGGCTGCCGTTTTTTGCTTCCTCCCCATCTTTTCATCATTTTGTTAGAAGGGCGGTGATTTGCTAGCACAACCGCTTTCTCGCTTCGTTTTTCAACTAGAAAAACCTTGTAGCGTCGTTCCTTCTTTTCACACATTCAACTCATCGATCAAGGGGAACAGCGGTTTTCCACCCGCCTTTTAGGGAAAAACATCGTCAGCTCCGCTCTTTCTCCATAACACTGGCTCATTGATGCGCTCAAAACCTTTCACCCTGGGGGGGAGCGCGTTTTTACCGCATCACTGAGCCACCCGCTCTTTTTGGCTCCCAGCTCGGGAACATGCTTTTCTTGAATTTCAAAAGGAGTGATGCTCATTGTACATTCTCCCATCTTCCGTTGCTTCGCCGCTCGTTTCCTGGCTGAACGGCCAGCGTCTCCCGCGGGAGCAGCTGCCGTTTCCCGATGAAGAAATCGCCGCCGCTGTCCAGACGGGTTTGCTTCACGAACAGCCCGGGCTCATCAAAACAGCGCGCGCCTGGCGCTGCGTCCGTTGCGGAAATGACGCTCCCCATCTTTTTGCCGCGTTTCCGTGCGCCCGCTGCGGATCGGATTGCACGTATTGCCGCAAGTGCTTGGTGATGGGGCGCATCATCACTTGCACCCGCCTTGTTCATGCGGCCTTGCCTCTTCCTTCTAGCCGTTATGAATCGCCGCTCGCTTGGGACGGGGAATTGTCCGCCGCCCAAGAGGAGGCCGCGCAGGCTGTCCGCCAGGCGGTGCTTGACCGAAGCGAGCTGATCGTTTGGGCGGTATGCGGGGCAGGAAACGAATACATAAGTTAATCGTTAAAAATTCCACTCTATTTCAATATCCTCGCCATGAATATAGATTCTTCGAATCAACTTCTGCACAATTGCCTGCCGAGTTGAAAAGTC
>NZ_SDLA01000023.1:0-35071 GCF_013096845.1 Geobacillus sp. BMUD | reverse complement strand
TTTCCTGCCCCGCATACCACAGGAAATGAATACATAAAAAGGCGGATCACTCCGCCTTCTTTTCTTCCCACATCTCCTCAAGCGCGTCCTCAAAGAATTCACACGCTGCCAGCACACCGCTAACAAATGCTTGTTCCCGTTCGTCATTCATCTCCATCGCCGCGTATTGCAGTCGGTGATCTGCCACGATCGCTTGCAGCAAAAGCAGTTTCACCAGGATGTCTCGATTCATCTTCTTGCCCCCTCTATACTTTCAATAAGCACTCACAAGGCACGCCGTACTCCTTGGCGACCGCCTCAATTTGTCGCTTCTTTACGGCTGATACAGTGTAGAACAACAAAACAGGTTCTCCTAGTTGCTGTCGCTGGATAAAACGGAACAAGTATGCATAGCGCTCGATTTTCCGCTTGTTCTCAACCATCTTTTGTGTAATATCTACTTCCAGGAAGCACATTTTTCCCCGGTACGTAAACCGCGCATCGGACACAATGTTGTATTCCTTTCCGCCTTCTTTCCACCTTGTTTTTGCTTCAGCTTTCCAGTCGGACGGATAATGATAAAAAATATAGATGTCATTCCGCATGACAATATGTTCAATCGGGCTATTTCGTCGAATGGTCGCTTCTCCGCCCACCAGCTCTGCGCCTTTTTTGTTGAGATAATAGACGTCCTCGCCAATGCGTTTTGTGTGTGTGTATTCCCGGATGCCGTGCAGGATGCGATTGGCGTTGCGTTTGCTTCCCAGCTCAAACATGTGCTGTATTTGCGATCGCGAGAGGGCTTGCAGGCTATTCAAAGTGTATAGTATCTTCAACTGTCTTTCTGTCAGCTTCTCGACGCTCGACTTTTTCAATGCGGTGCACCTCCAATCGTTTCATCATCTCGTCATCGTCAATAAGGGGCGTCTGCACGATCGTTTTCTCATGCGTCTTGACGATCGCCCGCCCTTTTATGTCGGACGGTAATTCCTCGGCTCCATAGTCGTCGATAGCCACTTGCGAGGCATAGCCAGTCGGCAGGCGGAATGTGATTTTCAAGTCTGCGTTCTGCTTCACTTGTCGTGGAAGTGTGTCGCTGGTTGGATACTGCGTGCAAAAGATGAGACGGATGCCCAGCGCGCCGCCGATTCTCGCAATCTCTCCAAGAATGTGCTGGCACGCACCGAGCATATCCTTCTGTTCTTTCGTCATGAAGCGATCCGGTGCCAATTGCGCCCCTTCATCTACGATGACAAACAGACGTTTCTGAATTGGTGTATTCACCACGTTAGACCATCCATTTTGCTTGAATAAGGCTTCTTGTTGCTCCGTGAATACTTTTACCTTACCTAGCGATTGAAACGCCTCTACGGGGTTGCTAGCGACGTCTACGACCTGCTTCAGATTTTTATATCTCCCGAACTCTAGCCCACCTTTCATGTCGAGCACGACAAACTCAACGTCGTCAGGATGATGTTCAATGAGATACGTCATGATGTTTTTTAGCATAACTGTCTTGCCAAACCTCGTTGTTCCCGCTATCGTGCAGTGTGGAGTCCTATCGAAGTCATGGAAGTGCCAACCTTTTTCATTCAAGCCTAACGGGATCACCCAGCCTTTTTGATCCGGCACATCTTTATACAGCACTTTTTCCGGAATCTCACGGTGAAACACGTCAATGTACAGCCACTTTTTGAACGTCACTTCCACATATCGGTCGAGCGTTGCTTCCAGCACTTCCTTAACTGGTTCAAGTGTCTTTTTAGTCAATCCCAGTGGAACACGGTACACATATCGGGTGTACAAGTCTTTTTTCTCTTTTGCGACGAGCTTCGGATAGACGTGCTCACCGCGGACGGTTATACCCACTTTTAAGTGTTTAAAGGCGGTTTCTATATCGCGTTCACAATCTCCTTGTCTCCGCCGGCCGAACATGGCAGCCGTTGCGCCGACAGCCAAGGGGAGGAGGAAAAATTCAAGCATAAACATCACCCCTGGAGAGAAAAACTATCCCAAGCATCGGGTATATTCCCGACAGCTTGGGTATACAATGGAATACAGGAACATGGATCTGCTCACCCGTGTTCTGTATGGGAATGTGCGAGGGCAGACATCATAAGAACCAAATGGACAGCTGATGGATGAAATAGAGCAAGCCCGCGCATATTCCCGCCTGCATACCCACATTCAAAACAAAGGACACGCTATCTTTGTCTACCCACCCTTTGTTCTCCGCGTAGGCAATTCCGATCAACACAAGTCCACCGCCGATCACTTCGATCATTTCCGTTCCTCCTCGCACCAATAATAATCGCACTCTGCGCAAATGAATTCGTCTACCATTTCTAAATCGCCCGCATCTGCTTCGATACAAATAACTTCATCAACTTCTAACGTATCCATATCCACCCACGCCACTCCGTGAACAATCATTTGACCTTGAACCTTCACCGAACCACATTTCGGACATTTCATCAGTCATCCTCCTTCCTTTCCGATTGCCACTCGAAATACTCAAATAGCAGCGATTTTGGAATGGAAATTTGAATACATTCATCGTTATCCTCAATGCGACCGAGTTCCCTACCGATTTGTTCGTAAAGTGAATAATAGCCGCTGTATTCTTCGTCGTCTACTTCAAACCGCTTGATGTAGTTAAAAAGGATGTTCTTTTCTGCCTTGGTGTTTGCGGATTCGTACAATTCGCGAAGATAATCCGAACTATGAAGATACGGAGTGTGGCGCAAATACTCGAAAACAGCGCTTTTTCTTCGTTCCAACCATCATTCCTCCCTTCGTTCTTGATACAACATATGACGAACAGTTTGGGAGATATGACTTTTAATTTCCCTATTTGGGAACTAAAAATTCCTAGCAGGAATATAACGATACAAATGGAATGAATGATATAGGTGATATAGATGAAACATCAAATAGAGGAATTTGAGTTAGAAAGCCGAATCGGGGAATGGTTAGAAAAAAGCGGGTATCGGAAAAATTATGTAGCCAAAAGATTGGGGGTAGGGATACGGCAGTTAAACAAATATATCAATGGGGACAGCTTTCCGTCTGTACCGCGTTTGTTTATGATGGCGGAACTATTCGGATGTACGGCAGATGATTTATACAGAAAAAAAGCCCCTAAATCCTAGGGGCTTATCATACCTTTCCTTCTTTGATCGCTTTGACTAGTCCATATACCACATGCCATAGATACAATTGATTGACCGGCCGTGTAGGATTTTTGCCGTCTGTAATGCCAAGACACCGCAATGTTTCGATGACTTCCTTGTCTTTTTCGGTTAATTGGTATTCACTCACTTCCGATTCCTCCTTTGTAGGCGGCCTTTTCCCTGCACGCAGGTCAGCAAGAGAAAGACCGAATGTATATTGGAAATGAGGATAGTCTTTGAAGTCTTCCCAATCGCCACCCCATTCTAATCCAAGTGATTTCCCAAGCTGACCAACGCGCTTCCACTTTGCGTCTACATTCCAATTTACGCTACCATCGGGATTCAGCACGGCAAAATCAAAAGCGAGTCCGAAATTGTGATACGAATAGCCGCCTTTTGCCTTCGTCACAATTTTGCCCGGCTTCGTTCGACCTTGGGCGTATAGTTCGTTTTGTTCCTCAATCGAGCGAAAACCTTGCGTAATGATGATGTTGATTCCTTCTTTATACGCCTGGGAAATCAATTGACGCGCTTTCGTTGCGACAATCGGGTGAACACCAACTAACTTTTTATCTGCCCTCTCCAATAGTTCTTTAAGACCGATCGTCATGATACCACTTTCCTTCCTTTGGATTGGAGATGATACCTAATGTAATCAAGATTGTCAAAATAACATCGACGTAGGCGTGATATTTCTCTGGTGTGATATGAACCCCTATATCTTGAAGAATCATAAAAAGAAGGGAAGCCACTGACACCCACAAGCCATAATTTTTAAAACGTTCCATCTTTACACTCCACCTTTCAACAATAAATTAAGCGCAGCTAATATTACTGCGCCTAAAATCAATCGAACGGTCCAGGATGTGTTGGACTCAATTTTCTCGATTTTGTTTTCAATTTTGTCAATCTTGCTGTCATGCACCGCAATTCTCGTTTTCAACTCAATCACATCACTTTCTAGTTTTTCGATACGGTGTTCCACGATTTCACAACCTTTCTATCCTTACCTTTTTCCTTAATGAAAAAGAGGACTGAATTATCAGCCCTCTCTTGGTACGTTATTATCTTTGTTCCGATTCAATGACCAAACTAAATATCCCGTCAAAATCCACGTCGGAAGCAAAATACCTATTATAATAGACACTAGGATTTTAAATGGTTCTGTTAGTTCATCTCGATAATGAATAGTCATAAACATTCCAACCGGGAAGGTAATATACCAAAAAATCAACCCTGCACTTAAAGCGATTTTTTGTTTCCGATACAATTTAATAGCTGTCTTTATCGTTAAGTAAAAACTTCCCGATAAAAAAATAACAATAAAAATGTACCCGAATACTGTTAATAACCATTTGATAATCGGCACATCATCAATAATCGGCAAAATCATCACTCACTTCTGTTTTGTTGATTCTAATGCTTTTCGAGCCAACTCCCTCATTTTTTTATCGTATTCATCTAACTTCTTACGTTTCTCCTCCGGAGTTAGTTCGTAACTTCCTTGTACTTCGCGATATTTGCTGCGAATCTCGCTAATTTCTCGACTGGTACGGCGTAGTTTTTTGAGTTGTTCTTCTTTTGCGTACTTACGACCGTTTTTCTCTGCTGACTTTGCTTCTTTGTTCATACGGTCAAGGGTTTCATAAAACTCATTCATCACCCGACCGCCGCCCGTAGAATCTACCGTAAAAGCATTGATAATCGGCCATTCGGACCATTTCTTGGCTTCTGGCGGTGGCATCTTCCCTGCTCCCGCTTTCTCTAACACTTTATCCAATCCTGCGGTTGCATAACGGCCTAATCCCGCTCCGTATCCTCGAATGAGGTTGTCGATCTTATACGGCGAATAATTCAAGACCTTCCCTAGTGTTCGTGCTGTTAAGCTAGTCGATACGCCGTATTGGTCTTCCGGTAATAAATCTTGGTCACGCTGCGGCACAATCGGCATTTCCGTAAAGAAACTTTTGTTTGCCCAGTTCTCAATAAGCGGCGCAATCCCCGTGAGCATGTAAGGGATTTTTAACAGACCGACCGCGGAATCTTTCGCGAACTCGTCAAACCCTCTTGGGTCATTCTTATATGCAAAGTCAAGTAATTGTTCAAATGGATTGGAAAAGATAATCGCAAGGTCAAACGGTTTCGGGATACGTGCTAATTCATCCGTGCCCGGAATTGGCAAAATAAAAAAGGTATCCTTCAACCATTGCGGCGTATTGCGCCACGTTTCTTTTTGCTTATCATTCGCAAGGTATTGCATGGCCATATAGGCCCCGATAGTAGGTAGAGTTACCCCGACTATCGCTTTAGTCCATGCCCGCATGGCTGTTTTTGCTGGACTACGAAAAAGCGTGCGGAATAATTTGTCTTTCCCTTGGATGTTGGCATTTAAGAATGTGATAACCTTGTTCCACTCTTTAATGGCCGAACCGCTACGGGCAAAGTCCATTAAGTCACGGGATTGAAACGCCGCTTCTTCAATGGTTTTCCCCTTTTTCAGCGCCTTTTTAAACTCCCCTAATTTCGTTGCTTCTTCTGATAGTTCAGAAAGTGCTTGTAACAGCCGGAGCCATTCTTTTGGATTCACAATCGTTTTGAATCCTTTATTGAGTGGGTGTCCTTCTCGTTTGAGTTGACGCAACTGTTCGCGCAAATAGTTGCGGTCTACGCTCATTAAGTTCCCATATCCGCCGCCGGCACGCGCCCATAACTCGTATAAATCAGAACGGCCGAATTTACCCTTAATTGCTTCCCATAAACCCGGGATGAAATCAAAAAGCGGATTATACCCATTCTCGGATACGATAAATGCTTGGAATTGGTCACGAATCGGGTTACGAATCATAAACTCCGGAGTTAAGGTCGCCCCTGCACGTAACGCCCGAGCAGGGATAGATAGCATTTTTAGTACAATATTGGTAGATTCTTCATCTAACAATTGTACCGTGCGGTATAACTCCTTATCAAGCTGAAGTTGGATTGGTTCACCATCTTTGTATACCGTCACGACATGTTCTTTGGCCGACTTATTGCCGCTCACGATTTCAACATATTTCCCTGCGCCTTCGTATTCGGCAAGCCGTAATAATTCCAAGCCCACCTTGTTCTTTTCAGCCGCATTAACGATGGCAAAGGTGTTCTTGATTAAGTTTTCCAGCGGGTCGATCACATCACGCGTCGAGCCTTTCATGCGTTTAATCGGGTTCGTGATGTTCGCAAAACCTTTGGCTCCTAGTCCTTCTTTCACATCGTCTTCAAAGTAACGGAAGAAAGGAACATAGTTAGGATACTTCTTCCGCATAGCGTCAACCGCTTCTTGGCTGATGCGGCCGGATTGCACAAGCATATCAAGCAAGTTGTTGGAGTACATCACGATCTGTCTTTGGATTTGCCGCATTTCCGGTGAATCATACTTTTGAATGACCGCATCAATTTCCGCTTTCGTAAATCCCGATTCAATTCCTTGCGCTTCTAAATCACGGGCATGAACAGCAGCAACATAATCGCCTACATCTTTGGTTGTTAAACCATATTCATCAATAGGCTGTAAAATTCGCTTTAAATCCATCAAAATTCGTTCTGCAATCTTTGGAGCGCCAGCCGCTAAACGCATCCGCTTATACAAGGATTTTTCCGCGCTGTTGATTTGTCCGGTTATTTCTTTTTCGATTCGTCTGGCTACGTCAAACTTGTCAATAAGTTGGCTGTATAAACGGTCAATTTTTTCGCCGATCGGCTCTTTTTTGCCCACGCGGTCGATTTTTCCTCTGAAACGGAACGCTTCGCCTTGTTCAATCCAAAGGTCTACGTCCTGTTGAGTTTTTAACAAGGCCGACTTCACGTTTTTCGGAAGCACATTCTCAAAATGCTGACTGAACATCGGCGCTTCTTGTACGGCTTTTTCCGGGTCGGTAAGGAACAGGCGGATAAATTCGGCTAATCCTTCTTCACGGACTTCTTGCTCTGTGTAATTGGCAGCGGAAGTCGCTTGGCCTAGTTTTAATAACTCATGGTCAAATTGTGGGTCGGTGAGCTTGAATTTTTTATCTAAATGGTGCCCGATTTCGTGTGCAATAACTTGAATGTCGCCATATCGGCGTGTTCTTACCACTTCCGGGTCTACTTTGTAATACCCTTGCACATCATCAGACACTTGCCCTAAACGGCCGGAACGGATAGGTATATTGAATCGCTTCTGAATGTTTTCAAGCAATTGTCGGCGTGTGATCGGTTGATAATAGGCGTTTTTATTACCTGTTTTCCGCTTGATATAGTTAATGGCTCGACTGAAAACAGAGTCATTGGACATGTCTTTAAACTGTTTGTCGCCTTTTGGTTTTCGTAATGGAATTGTTTCGCTTTTCATAGTTTTTATGCCATATGGTAACTCATCAATCGGCTTGAAATATTCACTGTTTTCTTTCTTCTTGACAATTGGATTTTTCACCGCTTGTTGAATTGCTTCGTATTCTTTCTTGGTTGCTTCATATTGTGCTTTGGTATCGTCTAATGCCCGTAAAATCGCCGCTTTTTCTTCTTCCAGCGCATTAATAATCGGTTGAAGAGCCGGAGCGGTTTCATCCGTTAATTCCATTTTTAAAGCATCAATTTGATCGTCGATTTCTTGCACCGCTTTCGGTTTCCATGGTGGAACTTCCCCAAACTCATCCACAAATCCTTCGCGTACATGTTGTTCTGCTAACTCACGTAAATCTTTGTCTGTTGGTGGGCGTTTATGAACACGATAAAATTCTTGATACCATCCCGGATTTTCAGAAATACGCCCATAACGACCTACAACATCCCCTAGTTCATCACGAATGATTCCACCCTGTTGAACTCCTTTTCGGTTGGTTAATGAAGATTTTAAGTATTCGTATTGCTGCTCTACTGCTTGGTTAAATTCTGCTAGGGATTCGTCCAATTTGGCTTTTAGATCATTTAAGCGATTTTCTGTTTGCTTAAGAATGTTATTTGCTTCTTGTCGGCTAACAATACGACCGTCCGGCATCCGATATTCCGTAATTGGAGCAAAGCGGCTATTGTATACCGTGTTTTTAATCCATTGATAGGTTGGTGAATTTAAATCAGCAAGCGTGGCTTTCGGCATGAGTTTGTTTAATGTTTCTATGCTTGGTGTGACCGTTCGACCGTTTAAGTATGGAGCTTCTTTCATCGGTAATAGATAGTGTTGGATTCCTTTTCCGATTCCGTAAGCAATCGGGTCCGCAATTGCGCCTGCTGCCGTACCTAATCCAATGTATTTCAGATTATCAGAAGCAGAATAATCTTGCGGATTGATCGCTTCACGCACACCCACTTCCGCCGCGGATAATCCTAATCCTGTGAGCGCTCCTTCTTTCGCTAATTGACCAATTTTCGAAAGCCCCTGCGCTTCTTTTGCGCCTAAACCGATGGCTTTCAATCCTTTGGTTGCGCCAATACCCGGCAGCAAATATCCCAAACCGGTAGAAGTAAAGTCGAGAATATTGTTTGCAAGCCCTTCCCGATCACTCCGATACCATGCGTCTTTTCCGGTGACTTTCTTTTGAATCTCACCCGGCGCGCCTAGCAATGCGGAATCAAACGCACGTTGGCCAAAACGGTTGATTTCTTCCGCTCCTTTGCTGACTTTCATGTTCAATTGATTTTTAACCGCTTCTTCAAAGGATACATCGTCAAACGGATTCAACGCTTGGAAGGCATTTTTAAACGTTTGCCCAATGTTATCAAGGAGACTAGGCTCTGACTTTTTCTTTTTCTTGGATGAAGAAGAAGCACTCCCTTTTTTGGAAGTGCTTTTGGTTTCGGTTTTGACCGGTGTGAGAAGCGAATAAAATTCTTCGGTGGTCATATTGGCGCGCGCTTTCCGTACTTGATCGTAAAAAGAAGAAGACGCTTCTTTACTCGGATTGGTTAATCCTTTTTTCTTTCTGTATTCATCATAAAAGCTCATGGTTTCACCCCTTAATACCAACCCTTATCATCCCAATGCTTCAACGCTTCAATCGGGTCGCCGTAACGGTCTTTTACATAATGAATCGTTAAGACTAACTGATTGAACGGTGTGTCGTACTTAATGCCGTATTTCTTTTCGTATTGCTCACGAGTTGATTTCAAGAACTGGCCATATCCATAGGCGCTGGATTTTGGATTGTCGGCGTTCGGATTCCATGTCGATTCACGCCCGACAAGCTCCATAATGTACGGTGCCCAACTTGCCGGCACGCCTGCCGCTTTAATCGCTGGCATTAATAATTGATTAAACTGCTTAAATCCCGGTGCTTTTGCCGCTTCGTTTCGTGTTTTCCAGAAGTTATCGTATCCCCCCTTCCCTACTTCCCCTGAAAATTTTTCATCAACTGCTCTTTGTATTTTTGTAAACCGTACATGTTGACGAGTTTATCTGTATCCGAATCACTCAAACCTAGGCCTACAATGGCATCGAATAAGGCTTGTGGGTTGGTGACTTTGTAACTGCCGTTATCCGTCTTTCGGAGATAGATTTTATTGAGTTGATCTGTGTATTTCTTCAAGTCGGTTGGCTCCGGCATCTTCTTCAATTCGATTTCTTGTTTAGCAAGGTCAAGTCGTTGTTGTTCAAGATTGTAGTCTTGCTGCTTCCAATATTGATCTGCATCGAATTGTTTTTGATTGAATTCTTTTTCCCATTCGAATTTGGCTTGATCGAGTATTTGCGCTGCTTGTGCGAGGGACAACTGACCTAGCTGTACCCGTTTTTGAAGCTCAAATTCTAGTGCTTGTAACGTCGGTTTGCCTTGGAATACGCCTGTTAATCCAGCGGATTGAATCAAGCGATTCCATTTTTGCTCGGACTCCCATTCTGCCCGTCTTCTCATTTCATCATCACGGCTTGCTTGGAATTGTTGATATGCTAAAGTTGGCTGGCCGTTATACATGCCGGTGAGTTGCGCTTCTTGCATTTGGATACCACGTTGACGGTCTAATTCCTCGCGAATCCGTTGTTGTATCAATGTCGGCGCTTGTTGTTCGAGCATCTTAATTTGTTCCGCTGCTTGTTGAGCTAATAAAGCGTTGCGGTTGTAAATATCCGCATTTCTTGCGGCGATGTCACGTTGTAACGCTTCGGTCGCTTGGTTGTAAGAAGTTATGTTTTGCCCTAGTTGATAATCTAAACCGCCACTATAAAAGCCGCCACGACGGTTTGCAAGCATTTGCGCTTGTTGGTCGTTGACGGCTTTTTGCTCTTGTAACTTTTTCAATTGTTCGGCTAAATAAGCGTTGTTTTGCTGGATTGCTAATTCATTGGCTTGTTGCTCTAGTGCTAATTGGTCTTGTATCGCTTTCTTTTTCGCTTCAATTTCCGCTTGAATTTCTTTCTCTACTTCCTTGGTAATCCGGCTTTTTGTCGGGTCAAAGTTCCATTTATTCGCAAGGGTGTTGTATTGTTGCAGTTGCGCATCGGATACCCCTTGGTTATTCAGTAACATGTCATCAATCTGCCGCAAGAAGCGCATTTCCTTCTCTTTGGTGTAATCGGCGTATGGGTTCGCCGCCCGATACGCCCGCTCGGCTTTCGGGTCTAGGTCTGTAATAGTGAGTCGTCCGTCTTTCCATGCATTTGCCCCATACGTGTTCATTAAACGCTGATACGTCGATTGTTGGGCGCTCGTTGGGTTAGGGAGTTGGGAATATTGCCGCATAAAGCGATTGGCTTTGTCAATTTCTGATTGCAAATACGGATTTACGGTCGGTTGCGGTGCTGGCGGCTTATAGGCACTTCCCGTCAGCAATTTATACGTGCTATCCTGTGCTGCACTTGTCGTTCCACCCGATTGTTTAATCTCGTTATATTGGCGAATAAACCTTTCTTCTTTCGCTTGTTTGTCTTGGATGGATTTCAATGTTTGCTGTTGTGCTGGGGTCAGTTTGCCGCCGGATTTCGTTATTTCGCTGGTTTGCCGCAAAAATCGCTGTTCTTTCTCAGTTAAAGGCATCGTATCACTCCTTTACAGAAAAAAGGCGAGCAAAAGCCCGCCTAAAAACATAAAAAATACGCCTTCGTTTTGGCGTTTGTTTATGTCGCAGTATCGTCCTACTGTGCAGCAGTGTAAGCTAATGTTTCATCATACTCTTGTTGAGTGATATATCCCTTTGCTAAAGCATTATCGATTTCATCTAAAGTAAAATTCGTCGCCGCATATTGTTTCACTGGCTCATGATATTCTGCTGGAATAGTTGAAAAAGTACGATTGCCGTAACGGTAGATATTGATTGCGTATGCTTTCACTAAAAGATTATTAACTGCCATTTATATCTCCTCCTTAAACTAATAAAGTTTCCATTAACTCAAGTAATATTGCGTTTGTTGTTGCTAACTCTTGCTCCAGTTTTAATTGCTTCTTTGAATCTTCATCGACCAATTCAATCGTAACATTATTCTCGTCAGTAACTATACATTCTTCATCTGTTCTAACTATAAAAACTATATCACCATTCTCATCAAAACCTTTGTAGCCGTGCTTATCCTTTTCGATGTATTTAGCTTCATAAATATTTTCTCTATATTGTAATTTCATGATTACTTATTCACCTCACTTGGATAAATGGACAATTGAAAGTCTAGTAATCAACCAACCTTCATAGGATGGACCATTCGTTATTGTTATCACGCCGTTCGAATAGGAATAAGACGCTTGAGAACCAGACCAGTAAATTTCTCTAAAGTATTTTTTTCCGCCTACTCTCATATAAACAAATACGAGATTCCCATATACAGTTCCAGTGTCATTTCCGTAGATTGCCCCTAAAATTGATTCATCTTCTCTAACATAATCATCTAAATTTATATTTTTGCTTGCGTTTATTCCATTAAGAAGAGTAAAAGGCACAAAGTCATATTTTGCTCTGTTTTTCGTTGATATAACACCATTTGTAGCTTGTATGGTTAAATCATCGACTTTTACATGTCCTAATTCCGTACTTGTCGCAGTTTCAGCCGAATGTGCCTCAAGCTCTGCCTGTGTAGCAGGGTCAAAAGCAAGTTTTTGCGGTGTAATAGACCCATCTGGAATCTGACCTAATGCCGTTTGGTTGATTTTGTTGTTTACACTTTCTAATGCTTGTTGAACATTACTTGCTGTTAAACCACTAATAGGAGATATTCCGATTTTACTAGCTCCACCACTGCCGTTTAATTCTGTTTCGGTATAATAACGGTTATCCAATTGCCCGCCATCTAATTGTGTTTTTGTGTAATATCTCGTATCGTGGTCGCCGCTCGTTTTATGAGCATTAATATCATTGGCGTTTGTTGTAATTTGCGACTGCAAATTGTTGACCTTTGTGTCAATCTCCGTTTCCGTATAATAGCGATTGTCTAACTGTCCAGCGTCTAACTGCGCTTTCGTGTAATATCTCCCGTCATGATCGCCGCTTGATTTATGAGCAATCAACTCATCATCGTTCGTGTCAATCGTATCGTAAGCGTGTGTAATCATCGTTTCTAATTTATTCGGGTCCGCGATCATTCCAAATTCTTGGTCGTTGCTGACTAATATTCCTCGGTCTGTCTTTGCCATTCTCTCACCCCTATTCCATCAGTCTGACTTCGTATTTCAAGCTGTATATCTCCACCGGTTCATCGCGGTTATTGCTCAATTTAATTTGCGCGTATTGCCCCTTTAAAAACGTTGGCAGCCGTTTCGCGTTGTTCACCGCTTCCGTCAAGAATGGATTTTGCCATTGCGCTTCTCCCCACTCGGTCACACCCCATACAAGGGAAGCGGTTTTGACTGCTTTTTCTTGTGCGAATCGCCCTAAATAGGTGTTCACTTCTACGTCTAACGCGGATTTTTGTGGGAATTGCTTCGCTTCGATCATCAAAACATCCCAAAAATGGTCATATCCTGTGAGTTTTGGTGTCAGCAGTTTCGAATACCAATAGAAATTAATCGGCGTGCCGCTTGTTTTGTTTTTGTCGTTCCAATCGCTGTAAAGCGTGTCATCAAATACTTTCAGATGACCGTCATCCCCCGCAAAGTAAAAGTAATCCTCATCATGATAGAAGGCGTTCGCTTTCACGTTGTTAATCGGGAACCACGCTTGCAAGCGGGTGTCGTACACCAATCCTCTCCATTCGCTTCCTTTCGGATAAACGAGCCAATATCTCCCGTCATAAAAATAAGCGGTGGCTCGTTTCCATTCGTCTTTCGTTACGCCTAGTGCCTTCCAATCAATTAATCCCTCGGTCACACTTCTCGTCGAATAACGGTGGGATGTATCCATTTCAATCGTGTCAATCGTATAGACCGCATGAACACCGTTATCCGAAAGGTAAAATACTTCCTGACGGCCATCGGGATGTGTGACGGTTTGGACGGTTTTTGGATTGATACAGCCGTTTTGCGTATCTAAAAAGCCTTGGGACCAATCTGCAATATCGTGACCGAACAATACCCCGATATGGCGACGCATAAACACAAGAAGCGCCCCTGCAAAGGTGACACATGTTTGCACATAGTCGTTTTCACGTACGAAGCGCTGATAATCCGTTTGCCCGAAATAATCATAATAGCCGACTTTGCTGTGCCAAATGGTATCCGAACCATCCCATATAACCACACGTGTGTTATGAACAAGGCAGCCTTTTAGACCTTTGTTGTTGATGTTTGCTAGATCATTCGCAGGGTATCCTGATTCATTAGGCGCTGGCGTAATCTCATAGACTTTCGTGCCGTCAAATGCCTTTAATTTGCCGCCATCGGCAATGACTAACACTTCTTGCCCGTTTGCGTCTTTAAATTGCGCGTAATCAATATCCGCACTATTCAGCGGAACTTGCATCGTGACTGCCGTAAATGCCCCATTTTCGTATTTATAGAGCGTATTGCCGCTAGTCGCTAGGATAGTATTCACTCCGTTTTTCCGCAGGTTACAGAGCGTTTTAATCGGTCCTATCGGCGTGGTTGTGAGCGGGATAGTTCCCGGCCGCTTCGCTAATCCTCCGATAGATTTAGGCAAGGCGTTCAGCATATCCCGTGATTCTTTTTCATCAATCTCGGAAAAGGATTGGGCGGTGTTTAAGCCTAAAAACGATGGTATTTCCAACACGACGGTTGGGCTGCCGTTTTTATCGAATCTCCCCATCGTTATACACCCCTTGCACGACTAGCGGCAGTTTTAATGTTCACGCGCTCCTTTTGGAAAAGGGAATCAAAAAATTCCGCTTGCCCGATTTGGTTGTTGTTGAGACAGGCAAAGTAAATAGCTTTGTAGCATAGAGCAATTTCCCCCGCTGTCGGTACCTCCGGCTTTTGTGTCGCTATCTCGGAATAGGTGAGTGGTTTTGGATAGCGGCGATATAAAAGCGTGAATGTCAGCGGTTGACTGTATTCGTAAAGGTCGATCACGTATCTATCGCCCTTGCTTAATATCCAATATCCTACCGGATAGCGTTGGTTGTAGTTTCGGCGCATGGTTACCGGTGAGCCGTTTTGGTCATAGATGACACTCAATGCGTAAAAATCACTTGGAAGGGCATATTCGCGTGTGCCTGGTGCAAAGTTAATCGTAAAGGTTTCCTCCAAATTCAGATCGTCGGTCATTTCGACCAATGCGGCGTTAAAGAAATCCACCCACACCGCATCCGTCGCAATGCCGCTGTTGTTATAGCCATTCATGTTTTTGGCACGGTTAATGAGTTGCTGTACGGTTGAAACACCCATTTACATCACTCCAATTCCGCAAAAGCCTTTCCGCGGTTCTTTTCCTCTAGCGGATTGACCACTTTGCGCGGTTTCACAGGCTCGATAGGAATTTCCTCAATCACCAAGTCAGAGGATTGCTGCATGAAATGTTCCGCTAATCCATAGACCACTTCTTTGTATTTGCCTTTTGGAATGACAAACTCTTTGCTATCCCACATGCTTACAAAGTCTTTCTTTCCTTTGTTCACTAATCGAACGAGTGTGTCTGGTTTCATAAAATCCCTCCTAAACAAAAATAAAGGCACTCCACCTAGAAAGATGAAGTGCCTTGATTCCTCGAAGGTTGTTCAAGGTTTAATTATGAAACTGTCAAGTCTAAGCGACCGTTTGCGCGAGGTTCTGTTCCGACAAACTCGCCAGCAAAGAAGATTTGTCCAACCTTGCTGTCTTCGTCAGGAACTTTAACGATTTCAGATGGTTGGAACATACGCCCAGGCTTGCCGTAAAGCTGGAATGTGTTGGAGTTGATGAAATACATCGTATCAGCCGGGCAATATTCGTCATACACGACCGGAATACCCATGAATGACAATTGAGCAAAGCCCAAGTTCGCAAATTCTTGCGCGACTTTGCCAAGCGGCTGTTGAATCGTAGTTTTGCCATCGACTAACTCCGCATATTTGAGCCATGTGTTCAAGTCAGTAACAATGAAGTCCGGTTTGTTTTCCATTCCGCCACGAGCACATTTCGTGAACACTTCACGCATGTGTTTAATATCCAACACTTGGCCGTTCGCGGATCTTTTGACGTTTGCTTTCCACCAAGCGTTCGTAGCGCGGTCAATACCGCCATACACGGCAACCGCTGTTCCGTCGTCTACATACGCTTTTAAACCGGTTAAGTCTTTACCGTTGTTTCCGGTACCGTCACCGAATACTTGTTGCGCGAACAGGTCTTTGATCGACGCTTCCGCATCTTCTAAAGCAGCGGCAACAAGTTTGTGTACAGCCAATTCCCCTTTGTCAGCGGCTTCTTCATACCCGTTGAAACGAATCGTTGCATACAATTGTTTCATACGGAATTCAGCAGCCGTTCTTGTGTCGTCTGGGTTGATGTTTAGCTTATCGTACTTGCTGTAAGAACCGCGAGTGGAAGTGTGTTTGTATTTGATGTGTGGACGAATCGTGTCACCACCTTCATCCCATGTCTTTTTCTTTCTCATCAGCATGTACATCGTTGGAGATGATTTGCTGATGTTGTCGTACATTTTCTTTGGAATGAGTGGTAACCAAGACGCTAGGAATTTATCAAAGTTTAGTGACATACGTTATTCCTCCTTATTTTCTCGCCAACAACTTCGCCAAGTCCTCCCAGCTTGCGTTTAGATCAATTTCTTGCGGCGCTGGCTTTTGAGCGACTTGCTTCGGTTGCGGCGGTAGTTTTTGTTCTCGTAATTTTTGTTTGGCTTTGGCTTCCGCCTTTTTGCTTTCTTTTTGGACTTGTGCGAGTTTCTTTTCGGCTAAATCCGCTTTCGCAATCTTCTTCATTACATCCGCAGGATAGCCGTATTCCTCCGCTTGTTTGCGAAGTTCTTCTTCATACTCCGGAGTGATTAAATCCCCATATTCCCCTTTAAGTTCAAGAATAAGCGCGCTAAATTCGGAATTAAACTTCGTGCTTTGATACTCGCCTTTCAGTTGGTCGAGTTCTTGCTGCAATCGTGCGTTTTCACGCATGAGATGGTTGATATACGGGCCCGCTTCGGTGTTAATCACTTCATCCAGCGGTAAAACGCCTGTGTTTTGCCATTGTTCAATGGCTTGATTGATTTGCTGGAACAAATACGGATTTGCTTGGATAAAATCGAGCCATTGCTTCACCGGCTCGTATTGTTGTTTTTCGGCTTCAAATGCCTTGCGTTCTTCCGCTAATTTTTGAGTTTTCTTCGTGTAGTCAGATTGGCGAAGATAACCATTTTTCAGCTCTTTCAATGTAAGCGGCTGACGGCCTTCGCCCATGTCGATCAATGTGTCATCATCCAGCGCTGGCTTTTCGTCTTGTTCCTCATTTTCTTGTTGTTCCTCGTCTGTTTCTTCTTGCTGTTCTTCTTCCGCTTGTTCGGCGGTTTCTTCGCCTTCTTCGGCAGTTACCTCGGCACTTTCTTCCGCTTCGGTCTCGGAGTCCGTTTCCGGTTGCTCGTCAACGACTTCTGCGTTAGAAAGTTGCTCCGATAAAAAAGACTCCCATGAATTATCGCTTTCGGGAGCCGCTGGCGTTTCTTCTGCAAAGAATTGCAAGTCAAGTTTAAATGGCATAAATAAACCTCCTATCGAATCCCTTATCGGGTTGTTCGATGTTTTCGATGAAAATAGTTAGGGGTAGAGAGTCTCACCCTACCCCTGTCGGTTCATATTCGCTAATAACTGAACGATCTCATCATCACTCATGTTCTGTAACTCCGGCACTATCTCTTTCAATCGGTCAATTGCGCTTGCCAAGTCCGGAGCCGCTTGTTCCTGCGGTTGTTCCGGTTGGCCTTTGGATTGCTTCACTTGTGCCTGCTGCATTTTTGATTCATGTTCCATTTGTTTCATGGCTAATTGTTGTTCCATTTTCATTTGCTCCATTTGCATTTGTTGTTGCTGTTTCGCCATTTCCGCTTCCGCCTGCGCTTGTTGTTGAGCGGCAGCCGCTTCTTGCATCCGTTTGAGGATTTCCTCGTAATTCGGATAGTCAAAGGCTTCGAGTAAGGCTTGTTGGTCAATTGCTCCAGCATTGTAAAGTTCGAGCGCTTCCTCCCGTCTTGCCATGCGGCTTGTAGGAAGTGAGGAACCGGCTTCGATCTCGACAGTAAACTGTAAAATGCGATACGCTTTCTGTGCTTGTTCTTTTCCTTCTCCGTCCGGCTCGCCGTCTAACCGCGTCCATTCATTCGGATTGGCGTATAAGAAGAACTCTCGCTTGTCGTATTCCATTTCGCCTTGTTCATTCTTACCAATCGGAATCGGCTCGACTTGGAACGGTGTATCGTCACCATTAATCATGTCTTGGAAGCGGCGGTAATCACCTTTCACACGGAAAGTTGTCGTTGTGTTCAAAAATTGCATAGCGTTGATGATGATTTTCTCCGCCATGCTTTTGACAAACTTCTCGAAGTTATCTACCTTTGTTTTGATTCTCGTGTATGCCGCTTCCTGCTTTAATTGCACTTCTTTACCCGATGTCGCTTCACTTAATCCACGAAAGCTATCGTTTACCCCTGTGATAATGTCCGCAATCGAATGATAACGGTCAGGCAATGCGTCTACAAACGCCGGTAGCGGTGGTGGCAGTAAGTCAGCGACTAACGAGTTGAGCGGCGCAAAGTCCGGATTCGGCACAGGGATAAGGTTGTCATCCTCACCTTTGATCGTGCTTGGATTGATGTTGCCTAAATATGAAATGTTGTACAATCTCGGCGGATTCACCGTCTTTTTCGCATGTTTGGTGATCGTATCGAGCAAGACGTTTTTCTCCCAATTCAGCCGCTCGATGTGTTCGGCCATCGGGATACCTAACGCGCTCAAAATATCCTCTGTCGGGCTGTAAATATCAAACGGCAGCCGCTCATGCCAAAATGGGTTCGGCATATCTTCTAGGAACACATCATCAGCAAAGTAAGCGACACGCCATTTGTCCTCATCATCCCGATACCAATAGTGAATGAAGGCCACCGCATTTTTCCGCTTTTCTTGCTCGTCTAGTTCCGGTGTCAGCATTTCACCGTATCGGGTCATGGTGTCATTGCCAAACGAAAAAGCGGCAGCAATCTGCTTAAACCATTGTTTAAACCATTGCCCCGCTTTGTTTTCTCTTGTGATGAACGTATCATCTTTGTTTTTCCCGATCTCTTTTGCCTTTTCGGGATACATTTGCTTAACCTTACTCACGCGCATTGGTTCCGCGTAAATAAAAAACGAGCTATCTTCTAGCTCGGTAGCGGCTGGGTCGAGATAACACCAACGTGGATTGATTTCTACAATTGTCAGCTTCCCTGTTCCGTTATTCGCTTTCGGGTCATATCCGGTATAAACTAAAGCGGAACGGTAAATCTCCGCCATTCTCGCAATCCGCTGCGCTTTGTAATCCCAATTATTCGTGTCAAATACATAATCGAGAATGTAGGTCATTCCCTCTGCGTGTTTCACATAATCGGGATACTCCGCTTTCACGCTCGCTCGCGTGCGGTTGTTCGTTAAGATAGGCACAACCGTTTCCACGTAAGCGTACAGGTCAGAAATGCGGAAGTTTACATCTTCGTCGCCCCATCGGTTGCGGTACATCTCGTAGTATTTGTCCATTTTTTGATGGAGCGGCTCCATAAATTTCCTTGCTGTCTCTAGGTCTTGGGTAAATCGTTCGCGAACTTTCTTTTCATCCATGCTACTCACCTACCTTTATTCCCTCCATCTGCCGCTTGGCAATGAGTTGTGACACTTGGCAATACACATCCGCAAGACTGAAATGGTCAGGCCCTTCATTCACCCATATTGGGCGCACATTCCCTTGTTTGTCGAGTTTAATGTGTTTGTTGCGCTCTCTATCCTCCGGCCGCTCACCATTGCCGCCTACTTTACGTTGCGCCGTCCAATGCTTGCATAAGGATTCGCTACCATTAGACATAGAACTAAGGAGAGGATTAAGCCCATCAATATATACTTTTCGCTCACCTGTGATATAACCATCAACAACACGGTCAAAAATACGAGTTCGATGAACGTTAATAATACGAGTTTTGTAATCAACCTCATACACGTTTTTCCTTTCATCCTTGTAATCGAACACACAGCGGTACACACGCCCGATAAACGCATTTTGTAAACGAATCGCAATCTCTGGATACGGCGCATTGTCAATCGTGATAATATTGACGTTGTTCATCTTAATGTAGTTGTGAAGCTGTTCCTCGCCATGAAGAAGGATAACGTCGTCAATCCCTTCCTCCGTTCCCTTCACGCAATAGAATTTCGGATTGTCAATCGTGCCGCCTTGGTCAATGCCCATTACTCGCACTTTGCCCGGATTCCGCTTTACATATCCGTTTTCGTCGTATTGAATGTTTTTGATGATGTTGGATGGGTCAAGTGAAGCGCTATTGCTGGAATATGGTCTGCCAAGGTCGAAGTTCGCAAATACATCCGGTAGCATCAGCTTTTCATCTCGAATCAATTCAGCGGCACTAATCCACGGTGCCATCATTTGGCTAATCCAATAACCGCTAATGTCCGTTTCATCGTTCCATTTCTTCACCCATTGCTTTTTAGCGGCTCGTCGGTCTAACACCTCATTACACGCGCCGCACACATACTCTTTCCGCTCTTTACAAACGTGATGGGTGTTTCCGCGGTCAAACGATTCTTGCTCGTAGGTGATATACGACCAATGACCGCATTTTGGGCATTTGTAGAAGAAATGTTTTTGGTCACTCATTTCCCATGTCGCATCGACACCAAACAGCGGGAAAGACGGGTTCGAGAACTCCCATTCACGTTTGTAACTTGACGCTTTAATACGCGACTTGTATTGGTTCAGTACCGATTGGTTGGAGCGGTCAAATTCGTCTTTAATCAGAATATCCGCTGTTTGCATGATCGCTGCCGATTGGCCATAAGTACCTTTCATAAACCAAAAGCCGACGTTTTTGCCATCGAGCGTCCGGAATGACTTCGTGTGAAGCGAATCATCTATCATACTTGCTTTGATCGACGGATTATTCGCGATAATCAGGTTAGTTTTCGCTTTGGCAAATTCATTCGCGTCTGAATCCGTCGGTAGCGTGTAAATGATGTTGTGGCCGTATTTGATGTTGTGGAACATGCTTTTGAATATCGAAATGGTACTGAATCCGATCTGCGAACACTTAATCACCGCTAGTATCGGTGCTTCATCACACAGCGGGTCAATTAAAAAAGAACGGTCCTCAAATTCCATTGGGATGCCGTTCTCGTTGACGAATTTGTTTTTGACAATCCATTCGTAGGCGTTGCTAACGTCAAGTGTATCGCTTTTCTGCTGCTGTTTCTTAAGCATCATCTGAATGAGTTTACGCTCCAGCTTTCCGCCTGTACGGTAAGCGCGTAACAACTCATTCATCGTTGTTCATCTCCTTAAGTAGCTCGTCGATCTCCTCCTGGCTTAAGTTGAGTCTCGATAATAATTCAACAATTCGCTTCAATTGGTCATTCTCTGGCTTATCTCGCCATTCATGCGGTTTGCGGTTCTTTAGCCAAAAGATTTGTGCGGTAGTGTCCGGCTTTACTTGTTTCCGTACTCTCTTGACTTCTTTTCCATTCTCGTATGTGATTTCATCGTATTCATAACCTAACGCTCGTTTCAGCAAGGCGTTTTCCACTTGACGGTCAACTACTTCTTTCCCTCTTTTTAGGGCCTCGGAAATCTTGGGATGCTTTTTCTTCCAGTCATAAAGTGTAGAAGGATTAATACCCATATTTTGGGAAATTTGCTCATCTGTTAAGCCATCCCTCGCCCATCCTTCAATCAGCATCAAACCTTCCTCAGTTAACCACTCATCGTACTTTGGTTTCGCCATTACATTCGCACCTACCTCCATCCTTCATATCGTACACACCGAGGAAACAGGCATACAACGATTTGTTTTTGCTGCCATTTAGCCCATACGCACGTTTTGCACTTATGCTTCTCATATGCTTCTTTCGCTTTTTCTTCTTCCTCATCGTATCGTTCCATGCCTG
Source organism: Geobacillus sp. BMUD (assembly GCF_013096845.1). Classification (NCBI taxonomy): domain Bacteria; kingdom Bacillati; phylum Bacillota; class Bacilli; order Caryophanales; family Anoxybacillaceae; genus Geobacillus; species Geobacillus sp. BMUD. Next base: position 13,477 of record NZ_SDLA01000023.1, on the reverse strand, counting down.
TCACCTCGATTATTATTTAGAACATGATTTCATTAGAACACCTCTTTTGGGCATAATAGAACGCCACCCCATCTTGCTTAACCAACCCACGTATGAACGCAGGCCGGCGACCGGGCTATTTAACGGCGTGAAAGGCCGCCCCGATCCGACAAGACAGGGTGACGTTATTGTATCCTGCGGGCAAGGATTTGCACCTTGCAAGTGTTCAGACCCTAGCACCAGCTCTATGTCGGAATCGAACTGACTCACAGCCTGACTCTCAGATTTTAGCGTCTACTGTTCCGCCACCGCAGGAGTAACTCCCTGCCTTGCTTACCCCATCGGAACTAATAGACGTATGGGTGGCTCGGATATTTCCGACCCGACAAGGCAGAGAACAAATACCCCTGCCCGCCGCGGGGGATGGGCTCTTGGCAGGCGGGGCGCTCCCATGCGTACTGTGGAGAGGATATGTTTTTTGTCAATATCATATTATCATAAAAACATAGCCCAAAAGTTGCAAAAAAGTTGCAACCTCCGGGCGTTTTTCTCACTGTTCCATCGTCTTCCCGGTCACGCGCTCCATCCCTGCACGCGTAACCAACCATGTACCAGCGCTTTTTCGCGCTTCATCCTCGCGAAATTTTCCACGTCGAACGAACGAGGCGCTGATAAATATATGCCCTGTTATCTCCATCCCAACAACTCGGCAATCGCGGCGACGATCTCATTCCGCCAACGGAAGCATGTCACACGGTCTACGTGCAGCATTTCTGCGATCCCGTTCCATGTGTACTTTGTCGGCTTTTCCCAATATTTCAGGTGTATCAGTTTCCTCTTTTCTTCCGGCAACGCTTCATACACCGTTTTGATCGCCTGCGTCACCCGTTCAAGCGTCTCAAGCCTTCTATGCGTCGTCAGCTCGATCGCTCGTTTTTCTGTCGGGCTGGACGGGAGATTGCTTCTCCCGCCGCCGATATTTTCGTCCTGCGTCATCTTGACGCCGTATAGGATGTCTTTTTGCAGGCGTTGTATCTCCTTGAGGTACTCGTGGTAGTAATACAGGTTGTGCTCGACATATCGAACGATGTCTTTGTGTAGTTTCATCTGTTCCCCTCCCTATGCCTGTTCGAAAAACGGGTCTGTCCACGGCTCTACTGCCACCACCGTTTCACACAACCGTTCGGTCAATTCCGCAATCTCCCACTGTGCTCCCCGTCCTTTCCGGCGCTTGCTGTAGAAATCGAGCAGGGCTCGTAGGTTTGCGGTCAACACAAGGTTGCAAGTGGCGGACTGCGGCAAAACGAACCGTGCGTCCTCCGGCGGCACACCTAAAAACCGCAACTCATCGTATAGGTTCTGTATCTCGATCATCGCAAGCTCGTATTCCCTGCGCGCATGATCGTTCTGCTCAACAGACGGCGGAACAACATATCTGAACCCTCCGCTTTTGTCATCGCTCCCGAAGCGGCAATAGCGCTGACTCTGCACGCTGAACGAGAACCCAACCCGGTGACGCGTCAACTGCGCCAATAATGCGCGCGATACACCTTCGATTGCAAACGTAAATGTGAGGTGTTCAAGCGTCGATAAATGCTTGCTCGATACAATATGGCGGATTAACCGATCTGCTTCTGTTCCGCCTTGACCGTCTGTTGCGTCACGATAGAAATATTTGTTCGCCTCTTTTAAAATGATTTCCGAAGGCTTGTTATGACTGTAACACGTTCGGATCGCCGTCAATGCGACGGCTTGTCCATCCGTAATCTTGTCTTCAGTCAAGTCAAAGAACACTTCATAACTCCGCTTTGACAGTTCATATAAAAAATCTTCGCTTAATTGTGTGTGGGCGATGAGCTTCACTTCCATCCTGTTCACTCCTTTGTCTTCTCTAACGCCACAAGATGCGCGTACTTGAATTTCAGCGTCTCGCAATAGACGATTGCATCAACCATCTCTTGCTGGAGGTGTGTCAGCCAACCGACGAAGTCATAGTCGGCTGGATTGACCGTCGTGCCGTACTTCTCGATGCCCTTCCTCGTCTGTTCTGTCAACAGGTTTTGCACATTCCGCAAGATTTGATTTTTATTCAATTCTCCCATCCAATACTCCGCTTTAGACTCCACCTTTTGCCACCTCTTTCATGTGTTCATACTTTTTCTTCAAGATCTGTATCGTCTCTTGTGTTGCTACATATGCCGCTTTCCACCGCAACGCTTCCGCTTCATACTCTGCTTCCTTCCTCCGCCACTCTGCTGCTGCCATTTCCGCTTTCATTTCACGATCCTTGACCGTTCCCTCCGGGTCGAGGGAATAGATAGTCGCAATCGTTTCCCGACGCTTCGCCTCGGCCAGCTTCCAGTCCTTTGTCGCTTCTGCCCACAAGCCGCCAATCAGTTCCAAGATGCGCCCTTGGATCTCCATCTTTTTGATGAGCTCGGCCGGAAGCTCGTCATTCAGCCTGCTCGCCTGCTTGTATAGAGCGGCCAGTTTCTCGGTTTTGGTCATCCGGTCACACTCCTTTTTGTCTCGCAATCTCAAAAACTCGGTTGCGATCATCGAGCGATCGCCATACCCAATGTCGTTTCTTTTGTTCATACCTCTCAAACCAATGCGGCTCGAAATCCTTCCGTTGTGTATATCCAGCCCGCACTCGCCCATCCTTGTATAACTCCGCATGCACCCACATATACTCATCGCCACGCCGGATGATCGCGGCATAGTCTTCACTCCAGCCCCAATCGAATGTCTTGGTGTATCCGATCGCTTCCCAGCCTGGAAAAGCGCTCTGTATCCTGTTCAATATGACGCTATCAGCTATCTGCTCATCCTCAACAAAATCGAAAATCGTCAGCTGGTTCATATATCACTCCTTCTTTCCAATCAGTTCAATGAATTTTTCCAGCTTCATAGATATAATCCATTCCTGCCTATCCGCCCGAAACGCCACCACGTCGGGGCTGGATTGATTCAGCCAATCGTATAGCTGTTTCATGCCACTTTTTCTTCGCTTCACTTCCGCCCGCCATCCATTTGGCAATATCACATCGTTGCTATGCTCTCCGCCGACACTACCGCTTAACGGTACCCGTTTACTGCCGGGGATAAGGGACACAATCTCCCGTTCCCCGGCATAGCCTTTTCGTTTCGATTTCCGCCCGCTCATAGTTTCCCGTCCCTCACGTCATCCAGTACGCTTTTCAGTACCTTTTGCGCAATCACACATTTTTCCCGGTCTGTTTCATTTTTTGCCGTCTCGATCATCCGGCTGTATGTGATGATGCGCCGGGTGAGGTACTCGATCAGTTGTTCCTTCATTCTCAGTACCCCCTTTCTTGACGCGCGTAGTTCTCGGCATGTTTTTTCATATATGCCGCTTCAAGCTCGTGCTGTGTGAAACCGAGCATTTCTATCAGTCCAGCGAATGCATCTAGTGATGCTTCCCACATCGTTTTCACATGCGCCGATCTTGCATACTCGTACAACGTCATAAACTGTCTGTGTAACAGAATGGCTTTTTTAGGGATAATAATTATGTCATCCTCATTTGCGCCAATGTCGTTACCAATAGACAGAAGGAAATGCAGCACGTCTGCGGCTTCTTCCAAGATTGTTTCTCGCGACGACGGGCCCTTGTTGCTCCAAAATTTGAAACAGCGTGTCTCGTTTGCCAATTCGCTGATTTCAACGAGCAAGGCAAGAATTTTCTTTCCCAACCTGTCCTCGCCTTCTTGCCGCAGGTGTTCCTGCTCAATTCGCGCATCCAGTTCGCGTTGCATCTCGAATAGTTTTTGTAGATTCATCCCCATCACCTCAATTAAACCGGTTTATCTCCCTCGTACGCCGCCGTTTTATGTATGCTGATACTTTCCTATCCCCCATGATGTCCGGCGGCTGTACGGGGCAAAATACGCGGTTTCCTAGCGTTCTAGTTTTCGAGTGGCCAGCAACCAACGCAGCGTATAATAGTCCAAGTCATATACTGACCGCCCTTCGTATTCACGGATTCCACGATCGAGCAGCTGACGAATCATCATTTGGCGTTTCAATTCCCTCGTGATTTGAACTTTTTCATAGAGGATGCCCAACGCGATCACCTTCCTCCCAAGCAATATCCTGTGTGATCCCCAATCGCTCACAAGCTTCCGCCAGTCGTTTGCGCCACTCTCGCAGCTTGTCCTCCTCGTCCCTTCGCGCCCTCGCTGCGTCCTCGCAGTCACACGAGGCCACCAGCCATGCCCCGTTCATCACTCTTGTGTATAGCCGCCCCGTTCCGTCGCATTTCACACACATGTTTCATGCTCCTTTCAGCCGGAAATCTTCACCTTCAACTTCCAAGAGGTATGAACCGCATTGTCCGAGCAATCGGCTTGCCGCAGCATATCCGATCTTTTCACTCAATGTCCCTCGATCCTCATTGCTGTTGAACACGATTGGCTTTTGTTTTCTGTAGCGTTCGTTAATGATCTGATAGTACAGAGCTTCTTTCGCTTCCGACCATTTCGCCTTGCCGATGTCATCCCACACCAGCACATCCGCGTTGATTGCTCCGTATAGCAGTTGGTTCAACGTCTCGCCTTCATCGTTCATCATCTTGGCTTGAATCAGCTCGTCCATGAATGTGACATCGGAAACCACCAACACATTGAATCCGTCTTTGATCAGCCGTTTGGCTAGCGCAATTTGCAAATGCGTCTTCCCTACCCCAAAATTGTTGTGCATTTGTTTCATTTCAGCCCGTTTGCCAGCCGGAAGCTCTCGTAATCGCTGCTCCCCAACAACTGCGATCAAGCCAAGGTTTTTGTCAGACAAAATTTTCTTGGTAGTGCCGTCCTCTTGCTTAATCACAGAAAACTCGCCTAAATAATCTATAGTCATTTGGTACATGGACTGCTGATATTCATTCACTCGCTTAAAATTTTCAAAGTTTGCATGAACAAACTCGTCTGGAATTAGCGCCTGCTTGAACCGACGTTTCCATGCTTTCCGTTCCCGACACTCGCACGGTTTTGCGAATTCATAGCCTTGCTCGTCTCGATAGAAAATGAATTCCGTGTCTTTGCATTGGGGGCACTCGTAGTCACCCCTTCCATCCCCAAGCTCGTCGTGCTGCTTCGGCTTCTCGGAGGATTTGTTCATATGACTTGCCTTCTTTTGCAGATCGGCTAACACCTCGGCGATGTTTGTGAACCTCACGATTGTTCACTCCTTCTCGCTTTCTATGAAACTCCCGTTCGTAGGCTTCGATATCTTCGATCGTGCGTAAGTTGTTCTGCACCCAGCCTTGCAGGATCCCCTCGGCATAGTTCCATTTTTTCTGTTGTTTAAGGGCTCGCTTCATTGCTTCGATAACGATCTCATCGCTGGTATCCTCTACCCATTTTGTGATGCACTCAGCGATAAAAGGACTCATAGGACCGAAGTTTTGTTCGTAGAAATGGTGAGAATTTACTACTACTACATCTAAGTTTTCTTTATTACTTAGTAAGTCATTATTTAGTTCTTTATTATTTAGTAGTGACGGGTTTTCCGTTAACGGACTTTCCGTTGACGGATTTTCCGTTAACGGATTTTCAGTCAACGGTAAAGCTGGATGTTCAAGAACGATGTATCGATTGTTAGAGAATTTCCCTTTTTCTCTTGTCTGCTCTTTAATGATGTACCCAAACTCCTGCAGCTCCTTGATAATGTTCTTTGTGGCATCGCGACCATTTCTGCTTCTGTTTTTCAGATCGTTGATGTTAAAAACCCAATCATTTGGCAACGAGAGCATGTAAGCCAACAGCCCTTTTGCTTGCCAGGAGAGACGTTTATCATTTAAAAAACCTTTATCGAGAACCACATAATTGTCTTTCTTTTCAACACGGAAAATACTCATTGTTGTCACTCCTTTTTAACGCAAATCACATATCGCCCCTCAACCCTCACCGGCTTTAAGCCGGGATGGCTGCTTTTGATGTAGCCTTTGATATACTCGATGTAGAGCTTCTTGTTGCCGGCAGCCATCCATTTGTAGCAATGTGGGATTGCAATGCGGTATTCCATAATGATTCACCTTACATACCGAAAGGCAAGTCATCGTCACTAATCTCAATTACTTCACCGTCGAATGGGTCGATATTATCTGGCTGTGGTTCTGGTTGTGCTGTTTGTTGCTCTGGTTGCTGCTGTTGTACTTGTTTTTGTTGCGCTTGTTGTTTTACAGCTTCGAACATCAATTCAATACCCTTCTTGATGACTGGATCCGTGCGGTCTTGTTTAAGCAGCCATTCGAGATAGTCCGGCTGTGTCTTATAAATTTCCTTCAATGTCTTGCCCTTGTATTTACCGAACGTCAATTTGATTTGTGCCGCGTCCTGTGCTGTCATTGTTTCGACTTGTTCTGTCTGTACGAATTCCTGCATATCCTCGATATCTTGTGTGAAGATTTCAGAAAGGCTGGCAAGCGTCAATGTTGCGTCAATTTGAGCGCGCTTTTTGGCCATTTTTAGGCAAGTATTTGCCAGTGTGTACGGATCTTGATTGATATATTTCTTTTCTTTTGTGTTGCAATGCCCAACACCTTCGGTGATTTTCATGCCGTTTTTGTAGACGATACAGCGAACTGTAAAGGCAAAGAACCCTTTTTCATAATCCTGCACACGTTCAATGACCTCGTACTCACTAGTGACTCCAAGCAACATTTGAATTTTTTCTGCGCCAGGCTTTAATAGCGTTGGCTTTTGAGTGCCAGGAATCACACCGTAGTCATGGTTTGCTCTCAACGTATTTTGAACAACAACTTGGAACTGATTGATTTTCGCAAGCGTAGATTGAACAGCGTTTATATCAACGCTCTCGATGATCGAAAGGGAATTGGTTTGTTGTTTTGTGGCTAGCTCACTCATCTTATCCGAACTCCTTTCGTTTGTTTAAGAACTACTCCCGGCACCTCTTCACCATTTTTCAACCGTTCGAGAATGGATTTTTTATCGATCTTGGCCGGTTGTGGAATCAAGAAGTCCGATGGAATAGCTGTTTCATCTACAACCTCGACACTTGGAGGATTGTTCTGGATTGAAACGGTGATCGTCGGACGCTTCACCTTCTGTAATCCAGCGATTTCGAGCTGTTCTTGAAGATACGTTTTGAGCTTGTCCACTTTTGTTTCAATCGCGCGACGACGTTCCGCAAGCCGCTGTTCCTCTTCTTTGATGATCTTTGCATCAGCTTCGAGGTTTTTAATGAATTTGGCGATATTTTCCGCCTTGTCCTCAATGGCATCTTGCAATGATTCCAACGTATCCACCAATGTGTCAGAATCGAATTCCTCCGCCATTTCCAACAGCTTGGCGTAATTTTCGGTCAGTTCGTAGAGCTTCAAGTTCCCTTCCCCTTTCGAACGTGGTATACTAGGAATAAATCGAGTTTGTTGTTTTGCCCTGCGGCCCAGCGGGGCATTTTCATTTCCATACGGTTTTCCTCTCGCCGTTTTCTAGGCAAAACGCCATCGCGCAGTATCGGTCATAATGAATCATCAACCCGTCCGGGAACTCGATGATGCTCTCTCCCTCGACGATCTCCCCGTAGCACCCCGCGCATTCACCGATTGTGCGCGGTTCTTCAAACTTGACGTTGACGGTCATTCCGTTTTCGACCACCCAAAAGCACCCCCTTTCTCCGCATGTAGGCTATTTTCCCTTTGACCGAGCAGTAAGGTCTCCCCAGCAACTCAGCCAACTTCATCGTCCCAAGGTGTGCATATTCTCGCAGGAAATTCTCTTCTTCTTCCGTCCACTTCCGCTGGATGAATTCTTTCCCGTCTCGTTCTGATATGATCGGAGCTGTCGGGATTTGTGCCGGCTCTAACCTTTCAGCCAGGCTCCTCATCATCTTGTATACCTGGCACGATTGGCAAGCCGGATGGACTTCCTCGCGTCGATAGGGACACCCGACACACCGATCGAGACATTTCCCGATCTCAACGATGATGGCGCGTTTCTCAATTTTTGTCACGGCCTCACCCCCTTTCTAATGCCGGTCAATTGACGCAGGAGGACAGGACAACGTTTGCCAATAAGAAAACTCCCGCGCCCACTGACAGGCGTTAAAGCCTGCCAACATGTTCCGGTTGTCTTACTTGATGCCTCGTGCTACAATAGAGACATCAATACCATTCCGTTGCATTTCCTCGATGAGCCGGACGAGCTTGTCATGCTCTTGCTTCCGCTCGATGATCTTGTCCAAGTCGCGTTTGCAACGGAGGAACTCTTTCGCCCAGCGTTCCGCTTCCGCGAGGTCATTCGAGTACATCGCCGTACGAGCGCGGAAGGTGGCGTAGTCACAACAATCGAGCAATTGAGTTGCTAGTTTCATATCGCCGGGCAGGACATGCAGGGTGTCCTGCCGGGTTTGATAGTTTGGTTGGTTCATTGGGACATCACCTCCCCTTCGATCATGGTGAGTTTGATGTGCGCTGGTATTTCTGCCAGCGATTTTTCTATGTCACGCTTGTATTTAGCGTAGAAATAGATGTCTTGATGGTTCTCGTATTTCTGAATGGTCTTTTCGTAATCGCGCCGGAACGATGCCTCGATCTCCGCTTTCAATTGGTTCAAATAATAGAAATCTATATTCTGTTGCTTGGCTGCGGCAGAAAAACCGGAAATCATCTTGTCTAGTTCCTCCCGTTTCCTCAAATTAAACTCGATGGTCGCTCTTGCGAAGTCACTATTCAAGGCGTTATGCTTGTACAAATCTTCAATCAATTTCAGTCCCATGACAGACGAAGCGCACTGGAACCAAACCGGATTTAAGAAAGAAATTTTGTACAAACCGGCTATTTTCCGATCATGGACAAAGTCTTTGTCTGTTAGTTTGTCAGCCGCGTATTTTACAAATGCCGCAAAAAACATCGAGCGCCATACCCCGTTTTCAAAGTGATCGCGATGGTCATGTTTGTACCAAGTAATCACACCCGGACGCACTCCGCCATTTTTCTTTTTGTAGTCATCCAACCAACGGATTAAGCTGTCTTTGGATGCTAAACCAGCCGGCGCGGAATCCATTAAGTCTCTGTAGCGAAGTCGTGAACATTGGCGCGCCAAATGAACCTCGAACGCAATACTAATTTCCCGTTCTTTTTCCCTTTCCAGTTGGTAGGTGATGTACTCACTCGGATTCAATAACGACGGTATATTCCGCATCGAATGTCCCTCCGTTCGAATAGGTTTTGATGCTAATCATTGCAGCCAGCTCTCGAATGGTATCTTCCAACAACTTAATGCAGGCCTGAATCGTTCTGCTTACCTCAACATCGCCCTCGATGCCTTTTCTGTTTTCGATGTCTAGGCGGATCTTGTTCATCCATTTCCCTATGTCGCGTGATAGGTAGGCCACATTCTCATAAATCATGCGCCTGTTCTTTAGTTTTAGTTGGGCTTGTGTTAATGCAAGAAGCTCGTCGGTTTTTTCGTTTAACTCCCGTCGCAATTCGCGCAATTTGCTTTCATACTCCGCGCTTTTTGCCGCCTTCTTTTCTAGTTCTTCCCGTTCTGCTTTGAGCTTCTCAATGTCCTTTTCAAGCTGTTCGATCTTGCTGTAATCCGTTCGGTCTACCACCTTTTCCACGACTTTCTCGATGACTTGCGGCGGTTTGTTGCGTTCTTGTTCGAGTTGGCGGGCGAGGCATCGTTTTTCTTCTTCTGCTTGTTTTAAGGCTCTTTTCACTTCTCGAAGTTCACGAATGGTCATTTCATCGACTGTTTTTATTTCACCGGTGGACGGTATGACGTGCGGTTTTTCAATGAACTCCTGACGGTCAATGTTGGGTGGAAGCGATATAATATCGAATATCTTGTTCATCGGTAAACGGTACGCATGCGTACCATTCCCTAATTGTTCAAACGCCTGGATCATTCGATTAGCTGTTTGTCGACTGATACCACATTGTTCTTCGCACCACTTCGCCCACTGCCCGTGCGTCAAATCGTTTTCTCTCACATGCTTTAATCGCCGACCGATCTCGAAAATAGCTTGTCCAGCCATGTTTTTATAGCTGTTGATTTCGGCTGTAATGACAGTCAAATCATTGGATAAGGCTAGTTCGTTGCTCAATAAAACCCCTCCATTCACCGAAGGAAAAGATGTTTCATCGCTTCTTCTAAAAGCGACTTTCCCGTTTTCTTGCGGTACAACTCCGACGTGGCCTTCATGAACGCTATCCCAACTCTGTTAACAAACGGGTTCTCATAACACCCCATCATAAGCAGGTTCAGAAAATCCCCCTTGCCGAAGCGCTCGCCTAAATCTTCCTCAATCATTTTCAAAGTGCTTTTATAATCCCACGTCCCGTCATCGGCGTATCGCTTAATCGGCGGAAATAGACGGAAGAAGTCTTCCACAGGCGTCCACAACAATTGCTCTTCGATCAAACTGATTGCCGCTATAATCTCTTCCGGTTCGTATTTGGCGCCAGCCTTTAGATTTCGTCCTAGCACCAACAGATTTCTGTATCCATTCTTTTGTCTGTTCACTATTTCACCCCTCGTCCACTTTCTCACCAAAAAGGAATGCCCTCACAGGGCAGCCGGATCATATTCCCGGTCGATGCGCTCATGCAGTTCCCGTTTGAACCGCATGAGTTCGTCATGCATGCTCCGATCGCGGTTCTTCATCACCTCCGCCACCACTCGCGTGTAGAACGCAATCGCGGCTTCCAACGTATCGAAATCATACGCGCTGGGGAGTTTTTGCACGGTTGGTCACCTCCTTTTTGGTCAGGATTGTATACAGGCGGCCGTTTCTCATCTCGATTCTCCGCGTATACTCGCCTGCACTTGTATTTGCCTCCGGCCGATCTTTGAGCACCCATGCGTCTTTCAGCAACTCCGATAGACCGACCGGCACCGGAACGTCGTAATCGCCAAGTTTCATCTTGGTGACAACGATCATTACGATTCCCCCTTCACGAAATGTATTTTTGTTGACACTCCACACGGCCAAAGCCGTGGGATTCTTGGGTCGTTCGCGTCCTCATCCATTTCTGGTTCGGACAACGCCCAAATTCAGGGAACAGTCAAGCTGTTTCACTTCTCTTACTACACTTCAAGTGTAGTTCTGGGTTAAAAAAAATTATATTATCAATTGGAATGTCAACAATTTCAGCGAATAAAAACGCTTTATCAATTCGAAAAGCACGCTTGTATTGCTCATAATCAACATAAGTACGCTTTGTCATGCCAAGCATTTTAGCGATCTGATCTTGCGTTAAACCGCGATGTTTTCTTGCTTGTTCTAACGTGAATTTAATATCCAATCCTCCCACCTCCTTCTGATTCAATCCTACTACACTTCAAGTATAGTTGTCAACAAAAAATTTCACTTTTGGTATATTTTTTTTTACAAATCTTGAATATAACTATACTTATAATTTATATTATTGTTTGAAAGGAGGTGAAGAAAATTGCACATAGGGAAGAGAATAAAAAAATTGAGAAAAGAAAAAAAGATGACTCAAGAAGATTTAGCTAAAATACTTGGTGTTAAGCCAACGGCAGTATCAGCTTGGGAGTCGGGAAGAAATAAACCTCTTATGGACAAGGTCGGGTTAATGGCCCAATATTTCGACGTCCCTATCTCATATTTCTTCGAGGAGGACAAGCTGGAAGAAAAGACAATTCCTATTAAGAGGTTTGCGAAACTCCCTATCGTCGGGGCGATTAGTTGTGGGAATGGTGTCATTGCCTACGAAGATATTCAAGGATATGAAGAAGTACCAGGCAGCTGGTTGAATGGTGGAGAATATTTCTTGCTTGAAGCCAAAGGCGACTCCATGATCGGGGCTCGAATCATGGACGGCGATTTACTCCTTATTCGTCGCCAAAATGATGTGGAAAATGGAGAAATCGCCGCTGTGCTGATTGATGACGAAATTGTTTTGAAAAGGGTATATAAAACCGACGGTACCATCATTCTACAAAGTGAGAATCCATCTTACAAGCCTATCGTCGTCAGACCGGAAGATATGAAAAATATCAGAATTATAGGCAAGCTCAAGAAAGTGATACTAAATTTCTAGCGCTAGAAATTTAGACGGGCGGGCGACGGCTCGCCCTTTTGGTTAAGGAGGGAACAACATTGAAAGCCGCAATCTACGCAAGAGTATCTACTCATGAACAGGTGGAGAACTATAGTATCGAGGTGCAACTTGAACGTGCACGCTCCTATTGTGAATCGAGAGGGTGGACGGTTTACGATGAATACGTTGACGCCGGGTATAGTGGTGCAACTCTCGAAAGACCGGATTTGCAACGTATGCTTGACGATTTAGATAAAATCGATGTTGTGCTCGTTTACAAATTGGACAGGCTTTCCCGATCACAACGCGACACATTAACACTTATCGAGGACTACTTTCTAAAAAACAACGTTGAATTCGTGTCGATCACAGAAACGATTGATACTTCCACCCCTTTTGGTAAGGCGATGGTCGGTATCTTATCTGTTTTCGCTCAGCTCGAACGCGAAACAATTATTGAACGCTTGAGATTCGGACATATAAAACGAGCGCAAGAAGGTTATCGAGGAATGGGTGGAAATTATGATCCAGCCGGTTATAAACGTGAAAATGGTGAGCTGATCATAAAAGAGGATGAGGCCGAACACATCCGGTTGGTATTTGACTTATACGAGCAATATCATTCGATCACAAAAGTACAGAAACGACTCAAAGAAATGGGCCAACCGGTATGGCGCTTCCGCAGATATCGCGATATTCTCAGCAATCCTCTTTATTGTGGTTACATCACGTTTGCTGGCGAAATATACAAAGGCAGGCATGACCCGATTATCTCAAAAGAACAATTCGACCGTGTTCAAGTGCTGCTATCTCGGCACAAAGGGCGCAATGCAGGAAAAGCCAAACAAAGTTTGTTGTCTGGCTTGCTTGTCTGTGGTAAATGTGGAGAAATGTATGTAAGTTATATATCTAACGATAAGGGAAAGAAATATTACTATTACACTTGTAGGGCTAGAAGGTTTCCTTCTGAGTATGATGAAAAATGCATGAATAAGATCTGGAACCGTCAAAAACTAGAGAAGTTGATTATCGATGAGCTAAATAATCTTGTTGTAGATAAACGTTTAGAAGCTAAAGAAGCTCCAAAGGTTGATTACACGAAGCAAATCAAAAAAGTGGATGAGAAAATAGAAAGGCTGCTCACTCTATATATAGACGGCAACATTGACAAAGCTTTGTTGGACAAGCAGATAGATAAGCTTAACAGCGAGAAGGAAGCTTTGATACAACAAAAGATTTTGCAGGATAAACAGGCAAAATCAACAATTACTGCCGAACAATTAAAACAATATATCATCGATTTGAATACTACGGACTTTTCAACTCGGCAGGCAATTGTGCAGAAGTTGATTCGAAGAATCTATATTCATGGCGAGGATATTGAAATAGAGTGGAATTTTTAACGATTAACTTATGTATTCGTTTCCTGCCCCGCATACC
>NZ_SDLA01000022.1:0-36229 GCF_013096845.1 Geobacillus sp. BMUD | reverse complement strand
AGACCATGCGGTCTTCGGTGTTATCCGGTATTAGCCCCGGTTTCCCGGAGTTATCCCGGTCTTGCGGGCAGGTTGCCCACGTGTTACTCACCCGTCCGCCGCTGACCAAACCAGAGCAAGCTCCGATTCGGTCCGCTCGACTTGCATGTATTAGGCACGCCGCCAGCGTTCGTCCTGAGCCAGGATCAAACTCTCCAAAGAAAGTTGATTGGCTTTGTAAGCTTCAGCCGCAACACCAAAGGCGCCGAGCGGCCTCCGCTTTTCGAATTGTCTAGCTTCGGTCCGCCGCCGCTCGGGGTCAAATACCCCCCCTCGGGGTGCAAGCACCCCTGCGGGTGAAGAACATTTGCCCGTCGCGGCGACCCGCGGACCTCAGCTTTTCGTTGCGCTTCGTTTCGTTCAGTTTTCAAGGAACAAATTGTTTTTTCTTGCCGAGAATTTTATCTTCTCAAAAGCGACTCTTATAATATACCATTTCTTTTTTCTTTTGTCAACATGTTTTTTATCTTTTTTGCCGTATCGAAACGGCTTTATTAATATAGCACCTTTATTTTGATGTGTCAACTGCCTATGTGACATACTCCCACCACCTACGCTAACGCTTCGAGGTGGAAGCTTCTCGGGTAATCCCGTCTAACAACAGGAAGTTGACCGAGCGATCCCCGTGTGCCCCATGGAAATATGATCATTCTCACCGAACCGAAGAAACATCTCTTTAGCATAATCAGATATGGCATCGCGAATCACTTTTCTCCGCTACTTTACAACGAAAACAAGATGATCAGATCATGCGAATACCGAATGATTATTCCTGTCTCATTTCATTGATCTATCAGCCTTTCTTTTATCTTAGACGGATTATATCGTGCTACAAAAAGAGAGACAAGTTTAGGCTACGCCTCACCGGACTTCATCTCCCACTTTCACTTCGTTTAGAAACGGGAGATGAAGTTCGGGCAGAGGGTAAAGTTTTTTTCTTTCCAATCAACACCATTTTTTATCTCTTCCACTCTCTCGCCAACATTCCGTACACAACATGATCGACAAAGTGGTCGTAAAGCCACTCTGCATCACGAATCGTTCCTTCCATTACAAAACCTAGTCGTTCCGGGATTGCCCTGCTCCGCTGATTTCCCGCCGCACAACGAATTTCAACTCGATTCACTCCTTGCTCAGCGAACAAATCGTCAATGCAAGCTTTGCATGCTTTCGTCATCAATCCTTTTCCTTGAAACGACTCACCAAGCCAATAGCCGATACTCGCCTTTCTGTTGGCCCGGTCGATGTAATGGACACCAATTACACCGGCTAATTGTCCTTGATAAAAAATCCCTGCCTCAAATCCATTGCTCGAGGCAAACTTTTGCAGTCCTTGAGAAATGAACGCCTTCGAATCCTCCACCGTCTTGGTGGAATCAACCCAAGGAAGCCATTGACGGAGGTGCGCGCGGCACGAATCAACCAATGCAAAAAGCGGCTTCGCGTCTTCCATCGTCAACAACTTTAACCACACATCTTTCTCCACGTAACGGATAAACATCAATGACTCCCCTCCAACTTTTTGACCATTATACCATATTGAGATCATCCGACCCCTCATGCGAAAAAAATTTATGCATAAGATACAAAAAAAGACTGTTCCCAAGATGATCAAACTCATCCTAGGAACAGTCCTTTTCTCTTTTTCCTATTCGCGCAAGAAGATGAAATAACAGATAAAAATGACAAACAGCACATACAATAATGGATGCACTTCTTTGCCGCGGCCTTTCAAAATCATCGTGATCGGATAGAAAATGAAGCCGACGGCGATGCCGGTGGCGATGCTGTAGGAAAGCGGCATCGTGATGAGCGTGAAGAACGCCGGCACAGCCACCTCAAACTTCTTCCAATCGATTTCGCCGATCGACGAGGCCATTAATACACCGACGATGATGAGCGCTGGCGCCGTAACCGGCGCGGTAATGACGCTTAACAGCGGCGAGAAGAACAAAGCAAGCAGGAACAAAATCCCTGTCACGACCGCCGAAAACCCGGAGCGCCCTCCGGCAGCGACGCCGGCCGACGATTCGATGTACGACGTCGTCGTCGATGTGCCAAACACCGCTCCGACCATGACGGCTGTCGCGTCAACGAGCAGCGCTTTGCCGGCGCGCGGCAGTTTATTGTTTTTCAACAACCCGGCTTGGTTGGCGACCGCCAAGAGCGTGCCAGTCGCATCGAAAAAGTCGACAATAAAGAACGTTAAGACAACACCAAGCATTTTCCACGAGAAAATGTCCGGCAAATGTTTGATCGCTACACCGAAGGTTGGTGAAATGTCCGGAATAGCGCCGACAATTTGATGCGGCACTTTAATCAAACCGAAAATCATGCCGACAATCGCGGTAATGACCATGCCGTAAAAGACGCCGCCATTTACTTTTCTTACCATCAAAACAATGGTGATGAACAATCCAAAAATGGCCAACAGTGTATTGCCATCTTTCAACGAACTTAATCCGACGAGCGTCGCTTTGTTATCGACAATAATTCCAGCGTTTTGCAGGCCGATGAACGTGATGAACAGCCCGATTCCGGCACCGACGGCATATTTCAACTCAACCGGAATGGCATCAATAATTTTCTCCCGGATGCCCGTCAGCGTTAAAATCGTAAAAATGACTCCCGAAACGAAAACCCCCGCAAGCGCCGTTTGCCAAGGGATCCCCATATGCAGGACAACGGTGAAGGCGAAAAAGGCATTCAATCCCATCCCCGGCGCCAAAGCGATGGGATAGCGAGCCAACACCCCCATCAAAATCGATCCGTACGCCGCGGCCAAAGCGGTGGCGACAAATACCGCCCCTTGGTCAATCCGCAGTTCATCCGGAAAATCTTTCACCGCGCCAAGCGACAACGTAAACGGGTTGACGAACAAAATGTACGCCATCGACAAAAATGTCGTCAGCCCGGCGATGATCTCTGTCCGATAGTTCGTGCCGAGCTCATCGAATTGAAAGTATTTTCTCAACTCTGTCCCCTCCTGCCTATAAAAAATGAAAAAACGCTTCGGCTGCTACCAGAAGCGTTGACTAGGAAGGAATGACGAACAGAGAGAGGACAAAACAAGCGCTCTCCTATCTCGCATCCCTCGTAGTCAAGCTATTTACGGTAGCTTGGTAGAAACTCCCGAGCCATATTCCCGGGATTATACGACGGAATTCGACAATATTCATGATTCCACAGCTATTGTATCAGCCTAAAAAGCAGCTGTCAAGAAAAAAGACGAACATTCCTTTGGAAATGTCCGTCTTTTGTTCGTTTTTATTCCCACTCGATCGTTGCCGGAGGCTTGCTTGTAATGTCGTAGACGACGCGGTTGACGTGCGGCACTTCGTTCACGATGCGCGTTGAAATGCGCTCGAGCACATCCCACGGAATGCGCGCCCAATCGGCGGTCATCCCGTCGATCGAGGTCACCGCGCGGATGGCCACCGTATAATCGTACGTGCGGGCATCCCCCATCACTCCGACGCTGCGGATGTCAGGGAGAACCGTAAAGTACTGCCAGATTTCGCGGTCCAGTCCGGCTTTTTTTACTTCTTCCCGCAAAATGGCATCCGATTCACGGACGATTTCCAATTTTTCTTCCGTCACTTCACCGAGCACACGGATGCCGAGCCCCGGCCCTGGGAACGGCTGACGCCAGACGATCTCGTCCGGGATTCCCAATTGAGTGCCCAGTGCGCGCACTTCGTCTTTAAACAGCGTATTGAGCGGCTCGATCAGTTCGAATTTCATATCTTCCGGCAAGCCGCCGACGTTATGGTGCGATTTGATCGTTTGCGCCGTCGCTGTGCCGCTTTCAATAATGTCTGTATAAAGCGTGCCTTGCACTAAAAATTCAATGCCCTCAAGCTTAGCCGCTTCATCGTCAAACACATAAATAAATTCATTGCCGATGATTTTCCGCTTTTGTTCCGGGTCAGAGACCCCTTTGAGCTTCGCCAAGAAGCGCTCCTTTGCATCGACTTTAATAACGTTCATCTGAAACTGCTCACGGAACGTCTTCATGACGCTTTCCGCTTCCCCTTTGCGCAAAAGGCCATGGTCGACGAAAATACAAGTCAGTTGGTCACCAACGGCCCGGTGCACCAACACCGCGGCGACCGATGAATCGACCCCGCCGCTTAAAGCGCACAACACTTTTTTCCCGCCGACTTGTTCGCGAATGCGGCGCACCTGCTCATCAATAAAGTTTTCCATCGTCCAATCGCCCCGGCAGCCGCATACCTCAAAGACAAAGTTCTTCAATAAATCATTGCCGTATACCGAGTGGCGCACTTCTGGGTGGAATTGCACGCCATACCATTTTCGCCGTTCGTCACTCATCGCGGCGATCGGGCACGAAGGGCTCGTCGCATCGACAACAAAGCCACTAGGCGGAGCGGTCACCAAGTCGCCGTGGCTCATCCAAACGACTTGCTCGTCCGGCAACCCATGAAAAAGCAAAGAATCGTTTTTCACTTGGATGAGCGCTTTGCCGTATTCACGGTGCGCCGCTTTTTCCACTTTTCCTCCCAAATGATGGGCCATCAGCTGCATCCCGTAACAAATTCCTAAAATCGGCAAGCCAAGCTCAAAAATCGCCGGATCGCACCGAAACGCTTGCTCATCATACACGCTGTTCGGCCCGCCGGAAAAAATGATCCCTTTGGCGTTCAGCGCCCGGATGTCCTCGGCGCGGATCGTGTGCGGGTGCAATTCACTGTAAACGCCGAGCTCCCGGATGCGGCGAGTGATCAGCTGGTTGTATTGACTCCCGAAATCCAAGACGACGATCATTTCTTGATTCATGTTCTCCACCCCATCAAAAAAATAACGCTGCCATTGCCCAAAACATGGATGAAGGCAGAATAGCAGCGTCTTCTGCCTTCATAGTCGGGCCGTTTACGGCGGCCCGGTAGAGACGCGCAAGCCGTATTCCTGCGCTTATATGAAGGGCTTTCGTCTGTCCGTATGCAAATTTGAATTCATTCTATCAACTTGCCGGCATGCGGTCAAGAGATCGTCCTTTTTATTAAATTTTCCCACAATTGAACAGCTTCGCGAACGTCTGTGTCCGGAAGCCCGGTTCCGTACACCACACATTCATATAGCCTTGTCAACCGGTTCATTTCATCCGTTTCGAACAAACGATCGACCTCATTCGCATACTGGCGAAGCGTTTCCTGCGGCCGCCGCTTCAACCCGTAATCGTGCAAATGGCGTAAAAGCGCCGCATACGCTGAAATCAGCCAGTCGCCCCCGTCCGCTTTTCGGCGCCGAAAACGAAGAAGCGTCAGGCGCGGCCACCATTTCCGCCTTGTCGCATAGATCACGCAAGCCGCTGCCACCAGCGCGGCCGCCGTCGCCAACACCGTCTTCCATGACCAGAAGTCGACGAGCCGCTCCCACCAATGGCCGTCTTGTTTCGCGGCAGAGGGCATCTCCGACGGCGGCTGTGGGAGGTTCGTTCGATCCTGCTCTTCCGGTTGCTGCTCAGGCGCCGCAGAGTCATCCTCCTCGGAAGGATCGAGAGAAAACGCGTAGGGATTGGCAAACCCCCGCGTCGGCTCAAACGGCACCCAACCGACGCCTTCAAAATACACTTCCACCCACGAATGAGCGTCATTGTTGCGCACTTCGTAAAGAGAATCGCCATTCTGCTCCCCAACCAACCGCCCCGACACATAGCCTTTCACCCAGCGGGCGGGGATGCCGAGCGTGCGAACGAGGACCGCCATCGAAGTGGAAAAGTTGTCGCAATACCCTTGTTTCGTTTCAAACAAAAATTGGTCGACATAATCTTGGTTTTCCCCCGGCACGGCCACATCTTTCGTCTCATACACATATCCGCTCTGCTGAAAGTATTGTTCGATGGCTTTGACTTGATCATAGGCTGTTTTTTCTCCGGCTGTAATTTGTTTGGCCAAGTCGCGGACCCGCTGCGGCAAGGTTTTCGGCAGCTGCGTATATCGTTTCAACAAAGACCGGTCTTGGACCGGAGGAGCGGCGCGCAGGGCAGCAACCGAAAAGTCCGGCTCCCCATACGTAACAACATACTGTTCAATAGGAACCGCGTTGGCTTGGTCGTCGGTCGTCTCAATTTTCTCTGTCGCCAACTTCATGCGATAAACGACCGGATTGGCCGCCCTCACTTGCCGCAAACCCAGCGGGTAAACGAGATGAAATCCTCCTTGATGAAGGCGGATTTCTGCGGTTTGCTCCACCGTTTTGACTCGCGGGCTCCACCATTCATGTTTGATCGTCTCTCCATTGGCAAACGAGTAAACTTGTTCGCTCTGAAACTCCTCCCACCCCTTGCCGGTGTAAACGTCTTTCGTCTCGACGCGCCAATAATGAATACCTCGATCTTTCGCTGTGAATACGATCGTATCATCAGCAAGGAACGGTCCGCCAAGGCGGGAATCATTTTGTCCATATCCGACTTTGGCCACAGCGGAAGAAGCCGGCTCATCATCGCCCGGCTCCGGCACGGCATGAACGCTGCGGATAAACGCCACCGGATCCGGCCATTGCGGCGGGAGCTTGGGGCCTGCATATCCTGCCGCCAGAGCCAACGCCGGAACGAACAGGGCGGCTGTCCGCCACCTTCCGATAGAAAATAAAGCGCCGTTTGCCCGCATCCGTTCGCCATGCAGCCACACAAAAGCAAAAAAACCGAGCCCGACAAGGCGAACGATCGCCTGATCGCCGTTATATGGGAAAAACGTATCAAGGACGGCAATATACGCAACGGTCAACGCATACGGAATCAACCACTGATGCCGTTTCCCGATGAGCCAATGAAAAGCGGCCGAAACGAGCCATAGCAGGAGAAAAAAGACAAACGTGCGCACGGCATCGCTCGGCATGGAAGACCGATCGCCCCACAGCCAGTTGAGGCAATCCCGCCAAAGCGCCGAAGGCAAAGCGGCGATGGAGTGAGACGAAGATAAACGGGAGAGCGCCCATCCGATATAAACCCCCTTCCCAAGAACAGCAAGCCACGCCGGGAGGCGAACCCAATAGCCGGCAAAGCAAAGGAAGACAAACGAGACAAACAAACCGATATGCCCCGTATCCGTCACATCGTCCAACGGCCAAAGCCATTCGGTGAGCAGCCAAGCCGCAAACAAGTTGAGCAAAAAAGAAGAGAAAAACCGAGCTGCCCCCTTCTTCATTGAAACTCCCCTCCTTGCCGGACAGTCTGCAACATGTCAGGAGCAATGGCGGAGACATACACACCGCTGCGGCGAAGCTCTTCTTCCCAATGCCTTTGTTCCTCTCTCCGTTCGCCCGTCACAACATATAAAATGACGCGGCGCTTCATCGCCAGCGCGCGCAACAGCGGCACCAGCGCGGAAGACAAGGCAGACGTCACCAGAATGCATCCTGCCGCCGTTTTCCAATTCGTTTCGTCAACAAGCAGTGGCTCCATTCCCCCTTCGTGGGCCGCCTTCACTTCCGCCAGGCGGAGAAGCAGCGACTGCCACTGTTCCCCATGGCGCCGCGGCGCTAAGGACGAGCGCTCTTTCCCGGCCACAAGCAGCCCAACCGGGGCTCCCGCATCCAACAACGCTTTCGCTACAGAAGCAGCCAGCGTGACCAGCTCCTCGAACCACGGTGATGGGCCGCCATCCAAGACAACGAACCAATCATCGTTGCGCTGCTCATCAAATTCTTTTGTCATCAACTCGTTCTTGCGCGCTGACGCCTTCCAGTGCACCCAGGACATTTTATCGCCCGGCGCGTATTCGCGAGCCCCGACCGCCGCCGCTAGGTCGCGGTGATACACAAACGTCCGGGCCGCGTTTCCATGGGAAAACCACTCACGCACCATGTTCGCCGGCCACTCCACATAGCGGGGATATACGATGACCGTGCACGGAGCCGAGAACGATTCCACCCGCTTCCCCCAACCAAACACATCGCTCACTTCCAGCCGCACCGTTTCCAACTGATGACGTCCGCGGGGCAAAACAAGCGTCCATTGGCAAGAGAGACGGCGCCGAAACATCCAAGAAACGACGGCACCCCCACCTTGCCCCTCTCTTTCCTCGCCGACCGCTATCGCGGCCATGGGAAACGGCCACGGCAGCTCAACTCGAACGGCAACCGGGATCGCTTCTCCCGCATAATAGCGCCGCGCCGGCACCGCCCGGCTCACCGCCGCGCGCCGGAGCGGGTACAGAGCCACCGTCAACGCATGCAACCCAAACGGTAAAAAGCTGTAAAACAAAAACCAGCTGACAAAGCCCCCTTGAAACATGGCGTAGGAAAACAAAACCGCGGTTAAGATCACTACGCCCAACAAGGGCCGCCACATTCTCCTCCCCGTTCGCTTCATCCTGTTCACCGCCGTCCTTGCACCGGCACCGGCGTGCGGGCCATCAGCTCGGAAAGGATCGTTTTGCCATCAAGCTTGTCCCATTTCGCTTCCGGACGAACGAGCAGACGATGGGCGAGCACATAAGGAGCGAGCTGCTGCACGTCATCAGGGATGACAAAATCGCGGCCATGAATGAGCGCGTAGGCCTGCGCCGCTTTCATCAAGGCGACCGAACCGCGCGGACTGACGCCTAAATACACGGCTTCATGCGCCCGGCTTTGCCGGACCAGCTCGACGATGTATCGCTTCACCGTATCGCTGACATGCACATCGGCTACCTTCTGTTGCAAAGCCCGCAATTCGTCGAGCGTCATCACCGGTCCGATTTCTTCCAACGGCTTCATTTTTTCCAGCCGATTTAACATCTCGATTTCCTCATCAGGAGACGGATAGCCCATTTGCAGCTTCAGCAAAAACCGGTCCAACTGCGCTTCCGGAAGCGGATACGTTCCTTCGTATTCAATCGGGTTTTGCGTCGCCATGACAAAAAACGGCTGTGGAAGCGCCCGCGTGATGCCGTCGACCGTCACGCTTCCTTCTTCCATGGCCTCAAGAAGCGCTGACTGCGTCTTCGGCGACGTCCGGTTGATCTCATCAGCGAGCACGATATGGGCGACGATCGGCCCGGGTTTGTACTCAAACTGCCGCTCTTTTGGGTTATAGACAGAAACACCAATCACATCGCTCGGTAACAAATCCGGCGTAAATTGAATCCGTTTCGACTCAGCTTGAAATGATTTCGCCAACGCGCGCACGAGCATCGTTTTGCCGACGCCGGGCACGTCTTCAAGCAATACGTGCCCCTTGGCCAACAGCGCTGTTAAACTGAGCACAATCACCTGCCGTTTTCCAACAATGACTTGTTCCACATTGCGAACAACTTGTTCGATGGAGGGAAGCAACGGTTCGTTCATCGTCATGACATCAAGCTCCTTTTATGGTGATGAATGGGATTTTTAGCGGTAGACAATATGTAGTTTATACTATTAATACCCGTAGTGTTAGTTGAGCGTCAGCGCTCAACCAGTCCCAGGGTGACTAGGGAATAAGCCAACAAGATGCCATCGAGTGCCACTTCAAACCCGGCCAGGGAATTCGCCCGAATCTCTGTGATTCGGTATGGGTCCACGAGAATCGAAAACACCGTCTCGATGACTTTGCGTTTTTTTCGGATCCATTCTTCCCATGCTTGGGAAGAAGACGTGCTTTTGATTGGTTCGGGACGTTGTCCATAACGCGGCTTGGTATTCTTCGTACAGCTTTTCTCGAAGAGCGCGGCTGATGTACCCTTTGTCCCAAAAGTTGTAGGGATGAGGAATTTGGGTCGTCACCGTTTCAGCCGCTTTGACGTCGTGGCAAGACGTTTCCGTCACGACATTGCCCAGGGCCAACCCTTGATCGGTCACTTGAAGATGCAGCTTCAATCCGTAGTACCATTGCTTTTTGGAAGCACAATACCCGATATCCGCGATCCCTCGAAATCGCTTGACGCGCTGCATTCTCGCGGGATGGCACAACGGAAGAGGCAGACTATCGATGACGGCATAAGCATGATGTTGACCGCGTTTCGCCAGTTCATGACGGATCCATTTGACCGCGAAGCCAAACGCTCGGCAGCGACGGTGATACCGGGAACGTTCAAGAAACGGGCCATGGACGAACAAATTGCCAGTGACAAAGCGATGCCAAGCTCGTTCGGAAGAAAAGCCCAACAGCTTCCCCAAAAGGTGAACCGCAATGATCACTTCGTCTTCTTGCTTGACCAAGTGACGGTTGCGGCGATGAAGATCCATTTGAATCAACAGCAGTTGGGCCGAAACAAAACAGAAAATGGCGGCGTATTGTTTTTGCAGTTTGGCTTGATTTGTAGTAAAATGAACGTGCTCTTGCATGGGGGGATCTCTCCTTTCGAATGATGGGTCGCACTTTCATTCTACAGGAGATCCGCCAGCAAGGGCTATTTTTATGCTTGTGTGAGTTTTATCTAGCACCACGGATTTATTCAAACATTTTTATTCTTAAGGCATCTTGTTTCACTTTGAATCGAGTCTGCAAGAAGAATGGCGATTTGTTTGAGAAAATGCTCCTTTTGTTGTTTTTGTTCTTCAGGCACTGGACGAAAAACTGAGGATCTTATTAGCAAAGACTGTTGTTGTTGTGAACTCATAAGTAGGATCTCGCTCCTTTGAATATGATTGTTGATTAAAATACTTCTATTCGAGTCAATTAGTGAACAACTGATAGCCTAGTTTACCTATTGTCCAATGACTTACGATCGTTATTGTGTTTCCGACGGTATAATTGCAGCGTCCAAATTAGTTGCAGATTCATTAAAAACTGTTCCTGTTCCTCCTTGCTTAAGGCAAAGAAATCCGTTAGAAACTGTTTCTGAGAGTGCATCGGATTAATGTTAGAAAATCATGCCTTTTTCGTTGATCTTTATTTGTTGTAATTCGTGCCCATTTTTGAACTCATTTGCAAGTTGCTCTACACTATTCCAAAAATGTTCTGTTTCGAAGGGCAATTTCTTTAACAAAGGCTGCTGTGTTGGCCGATAAACAAAAGGAAGGATCGAATTAGCATTAACGCCATAGAACTCTGAGAGCCGAACGTTAATGAAACGAGAACAAAAGGATTGACATTCATAAAATGAGAATATAAAATAATAGATTCATCTACGCTTCCAGCAATACGTACGTGCCTTCGAAATCGATCGGATTTGGTGTGGCTGACAGCAGAAACGGCTCCAGCAACGGATAGAAATTGCCGTCCATGCTAACCTGGCGCTCTTCCATCGCCTTAAGGAGCGCAGACTACGTCTTTGTCGAAGCACGGTTGATCTCGTCGATCATTACAATGTTGCTGAAGATCGACCCCGGTCGAAATCGAAACGCTTCCTGTTTCGGATGATAGATCGATACTCCCGTAACGTCCGACAGCAACAGGTCAGGATTGCATTGGATGCGCTGGAAACGGCCTTACAACGATCGAGCCAACGCTTTGATCAGAACCGTCTTTCCGGTTCCAGGCACGTCTTCGAGAAGAACGTAACCGACCGCAACAGCGGCCGTCAACAGCAACTCGACTTCCCTTTGTTTACACAGAATACAAATTTCTAGGTTCGATCAGATCTGGTTCAAGATATTTATATCTTCCGATAACAAAGTATGCATCTTCTCTTCTCCTCTTGATGATCTATGCGCTATCATTCCGGAAGTGTGATTCGATAGAGCTTATCGTCATTCTCCTGAGGCATGCCGCGCCCGTCTGAATTATTGCTTATGAAATAGAGGTAGTTATCTTCAATCCGCACATCCCGAATTCTTCCAAGTCCGGTTACGACAGTTCGTTGTTCGCCCGTTTCAAGATTAAACTCTAAAACCGCACTTCCTCTTAATGCAGCAACGTACAATTTTCCATTATAATAGTCCATTCCTGATGGTGCCCAGGTCGCTTCGTCTCCGGAAGTGAATAGCGGCGTCATCATTTCCTCTTGTTCTTCAAAGCCTTGAATCACCGGCCAGCCATAATTTTGGCCTGCCTCGATCCGGTTGATCTCGTCATTGGCATCGTTACCGTGTTCGCTTGCATATAACGTCCCGTCAGGAGACCAAGTCAATCCTTGGGGATTGCGGTGGCCATAACTATATACATAGGAATTCGGAAACGGGTTATCGCTTGGAATCGATCCGTCCAGATTCATTCTTAAGATCTTCCCGCCTAATGAATCGGTATCTTGCGCGATTTCCGCGTCATATGCATCGCCGGTTGCCGCATAAAGCTTTCCATCCGGTCCGATCTTGAGTCTTCCGCCACTGTGCCAGGGAGCGCTTGGAATCCGGTCCAACAGCACATCCTCCTCTCGCCAAATCCCGGCATCTAAACGGAGCGATACGATACGGTTAAACTGTCCGGAGTTATCTTCATACGTATAATACGCATAAGCTAGATTGGATTCTGAAAAATCAGGAGCGAGTACGAACCCTAACAATCCTGCTTCCGAAGCGGCCGAGATCTCCATTTCCAGTTCTACTTTTTGCCTCTCCACTTCTCCATTTTCGATCTTTACAATGTTTCCTGGTCTTTCTGTTAAATAGAAGGTATCCCCCTCTTTTTCAATTGACCAAGGAACCTCTAGATTTTCCGCGATCACTTCGGGTTCTTCGATCGGCGCAAGCGCCTCTGCTTCCCCTTCATTGCCCTTTTCATTTGCCTGATTCTGCTCGGCAATAACATTTTGCTTTCCTTCTGAGGGATTTAGCTTCTCGCTAGCGGAACAACCGGAAATGAGAAGGATTGCAAACAGAAACGTCAATACTTGATTCAATGCTAAACACCTCTCCTTTCTCGACTTTTTCACTTGTCATAACGAATCTGAAAGGGACTTTGCCGCGTTTCCTTGTTCTGTCTCCAAGTCATTGATTGACATGCCAGTAATGCTAAGAAATAGTTTAACGGTTCCACTAAGACACCTATCATTTTCATGATTTAATTAACTCCATGTAATTCGCTATATCCCTTTCCGTCATAGAGCCGGTGATAACGTTTAGAACTTTTCCATTCTTATCGATAATGAAGCCGGAATGGGATAATTATCATAAGCTTCAGTGACTGCTTGGTCCTTATCTTTAAGAACGAGAAATGTAAGTCCATGTCTTTCAACGAAAGATTCAATAGCAATGTCACTTTCCCCGACATTAACTGCTAATATTTCCACCTCAAGGTTTTTATAGTATTGTCAAAAGTTTATTCTCCACACTCACGTTTTTTTCTTGAGTTTCAACGGTTGGACGAAAAAAGGCTTGCCACCCCCGTTGTTTTCGGCCATCATTGAGGTAACCACACACTCAACAGCCAAAACAAAGGAGTGACAAGCTTGTTACCTCAATGATTCGCCCATTTGCTTGAAATCATCAAGACCCAATACCAAGTCATTGTATATGTAATGGGTGTGCTATTGGGAACATCCTTGAATCTTAAGGACTTGGACGAACCCGTCCAAAAGCCGTACCGGAAACTCCAGGTCGATGACCTTCCGATCGTCGATGTGCCGGAAACGCTCGACTATCGACAGCTTCTAGCGGGCTAGGACTACGAGGCGCAGCACAGCCGTCCATTGTCACCGATCCAACGTCGGACGAAGGCCAAGCATCGCGTTCCGGATTCATTGACCTGCCCTCGCTGCCAAGCACCCTCCTCCTACCTATACACCAATAACGGCGGAAAAGGGCAATACCCATGCAAAGTGTGTCAGTGCCGGTTCAACCACCGAAACCGATTCACCAAGCAAGTGGTCTTTCGTTGCCCGCACTGCAAAAAGACGTTGAAAAAAATCAAGGAGCCCAAGGAATACAACGTCTATACGTGCAAGAACAACGATTGCCCGTTTTACCAGGCCAACCTTCGACGGATGACGAAGAAGGAGCGCCAACGTTTCAAACAGGACCCTCAAGCCTTCAAGGTGCGGTATTTATTTCGGGAGTTCTTGTTTGACTTTCTGCCGTTGGCTCCCTCATCGCCCGTCCAACCGAAGGTCGATTTGTCCCGGATGGCTGCGTCGCCACACATTCTGGGGCTGGTGTTGACGTACCATGTCAACTTTGGGATGTCCTCCCGCATGACGGCAGCCGCCATGAAGGACATCCAGGGCGTGTCGATCTCGCATAAGACGGTGCTCAACTACGCCAACAGCGCCGCACTTTGGCTCAAGCCCTTTGTCGACCGATTCCCTTATGAGCTGTCCGGTTCGTTCTGTGGGGACGAGACATATATTCGTGTGAAGGGCCGTTGGCATTACCTGTTCTTTCTATTCGACGCGGTGAAAAAGATCGTGCTGTCGTATCGCGTCTCGCCCAACCGGGACACACTCTCGGCCATCAAGGCTATCGATGATGTCCTGCAGAAGCTGCCGTCCCTCCCAGACGACTTGTCGTTCGTCGTGGATGGCAACCCGATTTACCGGCTGGCACAACACTTCTTTGCCCAGCATGGGATTTCGTTTGACGTCCGCCAAGTGATCGGCCTGACCAACGAAGATCCGGTCTCGGAAGAGTTTCGCCCTCTCAAGCAGATCATCGAGCGATTCAACCGGACCTTTAAAGGCAACTACCGCCCGACCCATGGGTTTGGCGCCGAAGAAGGCTCGGTGGTCCTTTGTGACGCTGTTTGTGGCGTATTTCAACTTTCTGCGCCCGCATAGCGCGCTCGAAGGCCGGGTTGCCGGTCGTCATCCCGGAGCTCGCCGAGCTGCCGCATATGCCGCCCCGGTGGACGAAGCTTATCACCATGGCTCAGGACTTCCTTCGAAACGAGGCAGCCTAACTTTTTTGTCCTCCAGAGCCCGTTGAAGAGAAAACCTGCCGGATTCGGCGAAGCGAACCCTTAACCAACCGAACACCACCAAAGGTAACATTCGGTAAAGGCAAGGGCGGCTTTTCGATTGCCTTCTTTTTGTCCCCGTCGCCCTTGACGACTCTTTCCCACCTTTGGCGGGTGTTGGTCAAGGGCGAATCGGGCTCTCTACATGCCCCACGATGCTCAATGGGATGGTCTGTGTGGAGTTTTCATAACACTTTTGACGCTACCATCTATGAATTAATAAGTGTGTTTCAGCCCAAAATACTCCAAATAAATACTTCCAAGGTATTATCTGCCCTTGTTATGCTTTTTCAAAATGATCCCATGAAATAGTTAACTTCCGTCTGAGAGCTTATTCATCCCGTAAGCGAGAGAGGTCGACAGGCCACGATAAGCGTTGATCTGTTGCTAAAGTTCAGCGACCTTCCGCTCTGCACCAGCGAACCGGCGGTTTCTCCAGATTTGCAATAGTGATTAATGCTTTTGCCAGCTTTTCCAGATCGCCTTCCTGTTTTCCATTCTTTTCATTAAAGAAGGTACGGAATTGTGGATTACGCTCAGCATAGTCATCGATCGATCAGCCCAGGATATTGATTCCGGCTCTAAAAGTTCGGTTCGGCAGAAGCCTAGTTCGACGATGGTTGTATGGATGCCGAATGGAGCGACATCATGACGCAACGATTCCATCCAACCTTCAAGACCGAACTTCGATGCACAATAAGCTTCGTTGTATTCAAATCCTGCTAAGCCTGCGAGTGAGGATATCGAAATAATATACCCGGAATGAGCCTTACGCATCACAGGCAACACGGCACGGGTGACGTTCATCGGACCATAAAGATTGATCGCGATTTGACGTTCAATCTGCCCTTGGGTCAGCTCCTCGAAGTAACCTCCATAGGAGCTGCGGGCATTGTTAACTAGTTGCTCCTGAAAAAGTCGATATGTGATTTTGATCTTCCCTATTTACTATTCCCGGAGGTGATTCACAACCGATATTTCCCTTAATTTTCCTCGATTTTGAGCATCACTGCTGCTCTTTGGAGGTTATGAGCCAGAATTCCGAAGCTGACCCAGCTTTTTGAGCCGAAAAGGCCCCGATACCTGCTACGGCCCAGACCGTACTTGCGCTTGAGAAGGCTGATCTTGGCCTCGCCGGCTGCACGGTAGCGCTGCAGATTTTTAAACCATAGCTGTTGTTCATGTTCTTTACGTTGCTGTCCTTTCTTCCCCTTTCGGGGAATACTGATTCGTCCTATTCCCAGCCGGGTGAGTTCAGCCTCGTTCGTTTTGCTTCCGAAACCACGGTCGGTCAACACAGCTTTGGGTGCTTCCCCAAAAGGAAGGATATGTTCTTGGACAGCCGGGATTAGCAATTCATCATCGGCCGGCGTACACCGCATACCCGGTGACAAAGCCGCTCTCGGTTTCATCGATCCGGGCTTTATAGCCAAACTCGATTCCCTTGGCCAGCTTACCTTTCTTGATCGGTCGAGCCTCCGGGTCAAAGAAGTTTACGATGCGATCCGCAATGACGCGTGTACCCGAAACCACCTGTTTGGCCTGTTCCAGCAGTTTTTCGGTCAGGGAAATGGCGTCGGCTAACTTCTGCTTACCCTGTTTAACGGCGGTTTTCCCTTTATCCCGAATGTTTTCTGCGACAGATTTGGCCTGATCGCAGACGGATTCCGCAGCTTCAATCACCTCTTGGGTGATCTTGTCGACTTCCTCCCAGGACTCGCAGGTCCGGCAACGAAGCACCTTAGCGATGGACAGAATCTTCTCCTTGATCTCACCGGTACGGTCTTCAAATCCTTGCACGGCATGGGAGGCAACTTTGCGGATTTTCTGCACCAGGCAGGTAATGACTTTGTCGCCACCCTGTAGCAACTTCGCATCCGTCGGGTGATGGATGTCCGATTCGATTACCGTCGTATCGGTACGGAGTTTGCGGTGTTTGAGTATTTCTCCTTCTTTCAGTTTCTGAAGCAACGCCTCATTGAGTTGGCTGACCACTTCGCCGCCGTAGCGTTTGCGTGCATGGATCGGAAGGGGCGGATCAGGCATTTCTTCGTCGATGGCAATCCGGCAGAATCGCCGCCAGGTGATGCTGTCACCGACTTCTTTGATGAGTGACTCATACCCCAGGTTATATTTGCGTTTAAGCACCATGAGACGCAAGTATTTCTCGATTAGATATGTGGGGCGGCCCATCTTCGATTTCGTCGGATACTTATCGATAAAAGGTTGTAGGAAGCATTCGTTGTCCAACAGTTCATCGATAATCACCAGTTCGGCAGGCAGTTTCCGAACCTCTTCCGGAAGTATGGTGTCCCAAAGGGTTAATTGCTCGTCGCGAAGTTTCAACATTTTCTTCACCTCGTGGAAGCATTTCCGAGGGGCGATGTTGAATTTCTAAGACAAAGGAATTCGCCCCTCGGGATTGTTATCTGGACAATAACAATTTCCATTTCAAGGATGCGAATTCCTTTTTATCAAACCCCTCAACTTTTTGAGGAGTCACTATATAGCCAGGATTTAGGTATAGGCGAGCAAACGACCAGCGAAGATGACGCCTGTCCATACAATCAGTGAGACTACAGCTGCAAAGCGGGCGGCGATCGGGGCTACAGCGGCATCGTTCCACGCATTAACCCGACGGTAAACGCCATTATGAAATACTGCAATGTTGATTGCTGCCAAGGTGAGTAGCCCAAGCTTCCACGGTGCAGCACCAGAGTCGGCAATTATGGTTGCCTGCGCACTTAGCAGTGGAATCCCAGTAAGGATGACAATTGTCAGGCCAATATGAGCGACAGGCAGTAGGTAACGAGCGGCTTTTGTCACCGATATTTGGCGGCGTCCAATTCCTAGAAGCCGCAGGTCAAAAGCGAACGTTGGACCAACAAGGACGACGATTCCGAGAATATGGAGACTCTCAAGTACTGGGTAGAGATACGGTGTGCTACGTGCCGCCTCGCCGAGAGCAGAGTCTTGTAGTAGCAATAGAATTGAGTTAAGGAAATCATACACGCGTTAATCCCTCCCGTTAATTCCTCTGATTGCTGCGACGTAAATAGAAGAAACCACCGACACCTATTGCGAGAGCAATAACGCCGAATACTGTCCATACTACCCAGTCCCCGGACTTATCGTTCTCAGATAGCTCCAGAACATCCGTACCCATAATTGGTGTATCTCCAGAATCCGTCGGTGAATCTCCAGAATCCGTCGACGAGCCTGGCAGCGGGGCACGTACCGGGAGCCTATTGCCTAGTACTTGGTTGACTGGAGTGTTATCGTCTCCATACCAGAACACGACCGGGCGGAACAATCCATCGTCCTCTCGACTGATATAGCCGACACCTTGGAAGCGCTCGCCGACCTCCAGTGGACGATCTAGCCCCCACATACCCGACCAAGCTGGCGGTGCGATAATGACCTCTAACTCTTTGTGAGGACCGTTGTATGCGCGGGCAGCTTTGACTCGGGTGCTGTCTTCGGGATCTTGCAACTGCTCTGGAATCTCCAGATCTGATGGTGTACTAGCAGGTAGGTTACTGTCTACGGTGATATCAAAGTACGAGTGCGGATTGCCCCAAGTACCATCTGAAGAAACTGTGCCCGCAACATAGACAAGGTTATTTGTATCAAAGCTACCCCATCCGTGATGCGCCAAAGTGGGTGACGCTGGAAGCAGAATGCTTCCTAGGACTACCACAGCGATGATTCTAAAGATGTTAGGCAGTCGTAAACAGTGAATACCCCGAGTATGCAATATGATGTTTTTCATTTATAAAAACCTCCTATTCATAATACGTCTATGCCGCCAAATCGGTCAACGGCCAACTTCACGGCAATCTCGGCATCCGAGGGTTTCTGACATCTGGTTGTACGATCAGAAGATTATTAGCTTCTCCGAGAGCTTTCGCTACCTTATCCGTGTTAAGACCCGTTGTGACGACCTGATAACCTGCAGCAAGAGCGGCTTTTACGAAATCCACAACCATCCCGCGCTCAGCACCTGTGATAAACCAAACTTTTTTTGTCCGCCATGCTATCCCCCATTCCGAAAGATAATTTAAGTTTTCTTAGTAGCATTAATAAAAAACGCGAAGCGAATAAACAAAATAAGTTGTTTAATCGACCCATGTCTATTATTGTAAGATTAATAAGAGTACATTCAATGGTTAAAAAAGCTCAAAACGTTGATATATCAACAAAGCAGTCAAAAATGTTAATTATCTTAGAAGGCTGGTGAATATTTTCGATGACCAAAGTGGATCGGAGAATTCTTAAAACACAAGAATCCTTGAAAAAAGCTGTTATTGAACTGATGGCTGAAAAAAATTTCGATGACATTACCATTCAGGATATTGCAGACCGGACAAACGTAAATCGCGGAACCATTTATCTTCATTATCAGAACAAATATGATCTATTGGATAAACTCATAGAAGCACATATTAGTGAATCAAGGGAGATGGGGGAATGGGCATGTAAACTGGATTGAGGTAATGCCCTTGAACCTTTTTGAATTCTTCGAGAAAAATTATTTTTTCAACCATGTTGGCAAGCAAAGGAGCCCCTTCTTTTCGAACGCGGCTTCTTGATTTTATTATGGAGGGTTTCAAAGGTGAGATTGACAGAGAAAGCGGAAGAAATACTGATTTGAGTTAAGATGTAATGTTGCAATATGCTGGGACGGCATATATAGATGTAATTGAGTGGTGGATACGGAATGGGATGCCGTACCCGCCGCAAGTAATGGCCAAACAAGTCGAGACTTTGTTAGGGAGAAGTCTATAGTCCATGTTATAACAAGAGCGTTCCGCGTAATTGGGAGAACGCTCTTTTCTTCACTCGTAATTTAATCTAGGTGAAGGTGAAGAATCTTTTCGATTGGTTTGTCATCCCTGAAGAACCCCTCCACGAGATCCTTCCTATCCTATCGTCGCTAACCGGAGGATCAACTCGGCAGCGCGTTTCGGAGTTCTCGTAGCAGAGGGTCCCCCCATAGCCATCAAGTTAAGAAAACAGGAATAAATCTATGCCTCATTTGACCATCCTTTTGAAGACTTCATCATGTCTTAGAAAGGGTGGTTTTTTTGAAGACGTCCTTATCTCTCCAAGAGGAATGGCATTGTTTTTTAGAGGGGTTGCGAAGCGTGTTATCGTGCGAAGAACTGGAACAGATGGCCCGAGATCATCAATTTATTCAACGAAAGGGGAAATGACGCGCCCATGATTTCGTGGCACTTTGCACATTTCTCCAGGAAGAAGGTGGTCAAAAATCATTGGTGCAGCTCTGCAGTGCTCTAGCTCTCAAGCAAAACACCTCTCTGAGTGCGGAAGGACTCAATCAACGGTTTAATGAAAAAGCAGTGAGTTTCCTCAAAGCGGTGTTCGAAAAACTGCTTATTCATCAGACGCAGGAGGCCCGTCACGTGTGTCAAAGACATTCGCTGTTTCGCCGGATTCGCATTCTCGATTCCACGTCGTTTCAACTGCCTCCAGAGATCCAAGGGATTTACGAGGGATGTACGGGGCCTGGGGTGAAAATTCAGTTAGAATATGAATGTCTAGAAGGGAAGTTTCTCCATGTGGACGTCGGGGATGCTCGTCATCATGACGCCGCCTACGGAGCGTCCCTTCGATCGACCATTCAAGAAGGAGACCTTTGTTTGAAAGACTTAGGCTATTTTTCGCTTGAGGGATTGCAAGCGATTCATGACGCCGGAGCCTTTTACATTTCACGGCTCAAACACAATGTAGGGATTTACCAAAAAGAAGGAGACCAATTTCGAAAATGGGAACCAGAGGATTTCCTTGCGATGCTGCAACCCGGAGAAACCATGGAACTGGAAGATGCGTATGTCAGTGGAAAGAAAGTTCATCAACCGCGGCTCATTGTGTATCGGCTGACCGAAGAACAGGAGCGACAGAAGGAAGGACAATGGAAACAGAAGGAAAAACAAAAAGGGGCCGCGTACGTGACGCGACGTCCCCACCCAATATATGTATATATCACCAATATTCCAGCGATTTATACCTCCTTGCACGACATTCATACGCTGTATTCTCTTCGCTGGCAAATTGAGGTGATATTTAAAACATGGAAATCCCTGTTTCACATTCATCGATTCAAACCGATGAAAGGGACTCGCTTTCAGTGCCACTTGTATGGAACGTTGATTGCCTTATTGATCAGCTCTACGGTCATGTTTGCCATGCGAGAATGGCTCTATCGAAAACAGAAAAAGGAATTGAGCGAATATAAGGCGATGAGTATGATCAAGGAGTGGGGGATGGATTTATTTCAAGCCTTATGGTGTTCTGAGACGCTAGCTGCCCAGCTCCTTTTCAAACTGTGTGACATCATTGCTCAACACGGAAAAAAATCAAGGCGTTATACAAAAAAGAGCGCTTTAGACATTATCGAGAGTTTGGTCATCATGCCGGTGTCGTAAGGAATTCCCGTCTCATACCATGAAAAAAACCTTCTATAGGGAGGGTGTATTTGGCATGCCTATCTTTCTATATTCTCACGGTCACAGCCTCCAAAGATGAAGAGTGAAGCCTTGGAGCTTACCCGCTCCAAGGCTTCACTTGATGGCTATGAGGATGTCCCCACAGGATGGGAACCACTAGCATTGCATATATGTTTTAAATTTACTGTTTAACTATAAATTTACTTTTACGAAGGGACAAAAAGGCAACCTCCAACTAAAGTTCGCTTTTTGTCCCTTATATTTCCATATTACCATTATTTATCCTTTTCTGATTCCTTTTAGCTTTTCTTCTTGTCCTTCTTCGGCTTAATCATCGCTACCGTATCCGCAAAAATCAAATCGGCTTTTTCTTTTTTCGGTATTTTCTGCCGTCCCTTTGATGTCCTTGTCCCCCTTCGATGAAGTTCATCCCAAAATTCTTTCCAAGGTTTTTGGAAATACGTTCGAATTAACCGTAATACTTCCCTCATCGTTTTTTTCGTTTGGGTCATCAGTTTGACGAGCAATGTTAATCCATAAGCAATCAATGCAAGAAACATTTGATTCCAGATTCCTTGAGGCTTCGTGCTCCAGATTTTCGTTGTTCGTAAATGCTGTTTCACCCATTTAAAGAAAATTTCAATCGCCCAACGATGTCGATAAATATCCATGATTTGTTCAGGGCTTAAATCAAAACGATTGGTCACAATTCGGTATAGATGTCCCTGTTCATCCCAATATTCAACGAGACGAACAGGATACAGTTTTTCATTCGATGTAACACCGATCTTTACCACGGCATCTAAGCGAATCTGAGGATGATTCAGAAGTGTTCTCTCTAGATACATCACCTGTTGCCTTTCTTTGATTCGCACAATGAACGAGATTTCTTCCTTCGCCCATCGATTCATTCGTTTATGACAAGCAAACCCTCGATCCATGACATAGGTCGCATCGCACTCTTCTACTAATACATCGGCTCCTTCAAAATCCGTCACATTGCCAGTGGACGGGAGAATTCGATCAGGAAAGACGGTATCCGGTGAAGCCACCACGAATCGAGTATGCATTTTTACATGGGTTAATCCTTTCGTTACATACGCCCAATTGGATAGTTGTTCAGGGAGCCTAAGATAGGTGGAGTCGACAATGGCTAATCGACCGATTCCTTTTGGTAACCCTGCTAACGGTTTCGTTCGCTCTCGAATCTGGCCAACTACCTGAAAAAAGAGATATTGTACCCATTCGGTAGGTAATTCATTAATCCTTCGACTTAATTGAGACCCACTAATACTCTCTAGATTCAGACTCTTCAACAATTCTTTGTCAGCCCGTAGTTTTTCCTCGATATCCGCATAGGATTCCCATTTTCCCAGTTGAGCTGCGACAAAAATTTTTATAAGGGAATCCGCTGTTAATTTTTTTTGATCATAGTTGAGAAGTGGACAAGAAAACTTTTCGGTCGGCAATAAAGATAAACATTGACGAATGACGCTTTGATGAATTATATTGTTCTTATTCATTGAAAAAACTCCTTTGTAGAAGACTTGTTTTTGGGACAAACAAGCCAACACTTCTACAATAGGAGTTTTTTTCTTTTGCATAAACGTTTTTTTATATCACACTTTATTTACTAATTTTGTAAGCTGTGCAACGCTAGTGGATGGGAACACCCTCTTCCACCGCTATATATATGCACTGACTGATCGTGTCATATGTTGTGTTTATCTTGAAAGACAGACGACCTTTTGGAGCAGCCCCGTTTTTTGGCCGCCTGTTCGCTTCCGGCGTTTTGAGCTACTAAATCATCTTCTCCGGCCTTACCCATTCTTCGTACTGCTCGGCTGTCACATACCCGGTTTTCAAGGCCGCTTCTTTCAGCGTCAATCCTTCGCGGTGCGCAAGCTTGGCGATTTCTGCGGCTTTGTCATAGCCGATATGCGGGCTTAACGCTGTCACGAGCATCAGCGAGCGGTCCACGTACTCTTTCATTTTCGTTTCGTTCGCCTCCAACCCTTGGGCGCATCGCTCATCAAATGAGCGAATAGCATCGCCAAGCAGCTGCACGGACTGAATGGCGTTATAGGCGATGACCGGTTTGAACACGTTTAATTGAAAATTGCCTTGGCTTGCCGCAAAACCAATTGCCGCATCATTGCCAAACACTTGCACGGCCACCATCGTCATCGCTTCGCTTTGCGTCGGATTCACTTTGCCCGGCATGATGGAGCTCCCAGGTTCATTGGCTGGAATCGTGATCTCCCCGAGCCCAGAGCGCGGTCCGCTCGCCAGCCAACGAATATCGTTAGCGATTTTCATCAGATCGGCGGCGAGCGCCTTCAACGCCCCGTGAACGTAAACGATCTCGTCATGGCTGGTCAGCGCGTGAAATTTGTTGGCAGCAGAGCGGAACGGGTAGCCGGTTTGGGCGTGCAGCTGTTTGGCGACTTGTTCGCCAAACGCTGGCGGCGCATTGATCCCCGTGCCGACCGCCGTGCCGCCGATCGCCAAATCGAGCAGCTTGTCGGCCGCTTCGCTGATCATCATTTTGCTTTTCTCCAGCATCGTCCGCCACCCGGAAATCTCTTGTCCGAATGTGAGCGGCGTCGCATCTTGCAAGTGGGTGCGTCCGATTTTGATCGTCTTCGCATATTGCCGCTCCTTCGCTGCGAACGTGCCGATCAATCCATCCAGCGCCGGCAGCAAATGCTTGTGAATTTTCACATACACCGCCATATGCATGACCGTTGGAAACGTATCATTGGAGCTTTGTGACATATTCACATCATCGTTCGGGTGAATGCGTCCCTCGCCGTCACGGAGCAGCTCGTTGGCCCGTCTCGCCACCACTTCATTGACGTTCATATTCGTCTGCGTCCCGCTTCCCGTCTGCCAAACGACAAGCGGAAAATGCGCATCCCACCGGCCGGCCAAAATTTCATCGCACGCGGTCACAATCGCCTGTCTTTTCGCTTCACTCAGCTTCCCGGCTTGCTCGTTGACGATGGCCGCGGCTTTTTTCAGCTCGGCATAGGCATAAATGAGTTCCAGCGGCATCGTTTCCTTGCCGATCCGGAAGTTTTGCCGGCTCCGTTCCGTCTGCGCTCCCCAGTATTTATCGGCCGGCACTCGCACTTCGCCGAGCGAGTCGCGTTCGATTCGTTCGTTCATTGCGTTATCCTCCTTTGCATCGACATCCCCATTACATTTTTATTCCCATTTTCAGGCGGATCAACGCAACGAAGCGGCTAAAAAGACGTCTATATTCAAAAAGGGGGAATGGTTCGACAATGAAGAAACGATGGGCCCCGCTTCTTAGTTTGCTTCTATGGCTTTCCGGCTGTTCATTCGGTGATATCAAGCCGCCTGCATTAACGTTGACCGTCAACGGTGAAACGGTCGACCACCGGCTCGGGACTTATACGTGGTCGACAGGCCGGCGCGGAGTTGTTGCCGATGCCGCCGCCCCACCGCTGCTCGTCAGAGAACTCAAGCCTCATCCCGTCGCTTCGGGTGCAAAACTTCGCATCCAGTTTGACTACCGCCCATTCATGCTCGAAGCCGGCGTATGGAACGGCGAGGATGCCGACTGGAAACCGGTGCAAAATGGAACGATCACGCTGCCCAAACAACCAGGTTCGTACATCTACGTCATTCGCGCTGCTTGGAAAGAGGGGGAGGCGATTTATGCGTGCTTGATCCGCATTCCATAGCGTGGTCATTTTCATCGTCAAAACAAAAAGAACACCGGGGAAAACCCCAGTGTTCCAACGGATGGGAGGCGCTGATTACATCATGCCGCCCATGTCCGGCATGTTGTTGTTGCCTTTGTTTTCTTCCGGTTTGTCGGCGACAACCGCTTCGGTCGTCAAGACCATGGCAGCGACAGAAGCAGCGTTTTGCAGCGCCGAGCGAGTGACTTTCGTCGGGTCCACGATACCAGCTTCGATCATGTCGACCCATTCACCCGTTGCGGCGTTGAAGCCGATGCCCGGTTTTTCGTTTTTCAGACGCTCAACGATGATCGAGCCTTCCAGACCAGCGTTTTGCGCGATTTGACGAACCGGTTCTTCGATCGCGCGCAATACGATTTTCACGCCGGTTGCTTCATCGCCTTCCGCCTCGATAGCCGCGACTTTGTTGTAGATGTTCATCAATGCCGTACCACCGCCGGCGACAATGCCTTCTTCAACAGCCGCACGAGTCGAGTTGAGCGCGTCTTCGATGCGCAGTTTGCGTTCTTTCAATTCTGTTTCGGTTGCCGCACCAACTTTGATGACCGCTACACCGCCAGCCAATTTCGCCAAGCGTTCTTGCAGTTTTTCGCGGTCGAATTCGGACGTTGTTTCTTCAAGCTGCGCACGGATTTGGTTGATGCGTGCTTTGATGCGCTCCGAATCGCCAGCGCCTTCGACAATCGTCGTCGTTTCTTTCGTTACGACCACTTTCGACGCACGGCCAAGCGAAGCGATCGTTGTCGATTTCAGTTCGCGGCCAAGCTCTTCCGAAATGACTTCGCCGCCCGTCAAAATCGCAATATCTTCGAGCATCGCTTTGCGGCGATCGCCGAAGCCAGGCGCTTTGACGGCAACGGCATTGAACGTGCCGCGCAGTTTGTTGACAACAAGCGTCGCGAGCGCTTCGCCTTCGACATCTTCCGCGATGATCAAGAGCGGACGGCCTTGTTGGACCACTTGTTCAAGAACCGGCAGCAACTCTTGGATGCTCGATACTTTTTTGTCCGTAATCAAGATGTACGGATTTTCGAGAACAGCTTCCATTTTTTCCGTATCTGTAATCATGTACGGCGAAACGTAACCGCGGTCGAATTGCATCCCTTCGACAACGTCGAGTTCCGTCGTGAAGCCTTTCGATTCTTCAAGCGTGATGACACCGTCGTTGCCAACGCGTTCCATCGCTTCAGCGATCAATTGGCCGACTTCTTCGTCAGCAGCCGAAATCGCAGCCACTTGGGCGATCGATTCTTTTCCTTTGATCGGTTTGGAGATGGCTTTTAATTCTTCAACGGCAACAGCAACCGCTTTTTCAATCCCGCGGCGGATGCCCATCGGGTTCGCACCAGCAGCCACGTTTTTCAGCCCTTCGCGGATCATCGCTTGAGCCAATACCGTAGCGGTTGTTGTACCGTCCCCAGCGATGTCGTTCGTTTTGCTGGCGACTTCAGCGACCAGTTTCGCGCCCATATTTTCAAACGGGTCTTCGAGTTCGATTTCTTTCGCGATCGTTACCCCGTCATTCGTGATGAGCGGCGATCCAAATTTTTTCTCCAATACGACGTTGCGGCCTTTCGGACCTAACGTGACTTTCACTGCGTCTGCGAGTTTGTCCACCCCGCGCAACATCGCACGGCGCGCTTCTTCGCTGAACTTGATTTGTTTTGCCATACCCCGTTACCTCCTTATGAAATTGTTGGACTGCGTGCCACAAGTTAAGTATTCGATTAAGTACCCCGTATGTTTTCGGAATGTTTATGTCATGAACACATATATATTAGCGGATGACAGCTAAAATATCGCTTTCGCGCAAGATCAAGTATTCTTTGCCGTCGTATTTCACTTCTGTGCCGGCATATTTCGAGAAGATGATGCGGTCGCCGACTTCGACTTCCGGCGCGATGCGTTGGCCGTTATCGAGCACGCGGCCTGCACCGACAGCAACAACGCGGCCTTCTTGCGGTTTTTCTTTCGCCGTATCCGGCAATACGATGCCGCTAGCCGTTTTTTCTTCTGTTTCCACGACTTCAATGACAATACGATCGCCTAATGGCTTCAACACGGGGAACAACCTCCTTAACGATAGTTTTCGCCGTTCTTATTAGCACTCATCATTATTGAGTGCTAACACACTTATAATATTAATGAACTTCTTTCGGTTTTGCAAGTAGGAAATGCAAAAAAAAATAACTGTTTTTCTCTCCTAAAGAAGAAAGAGCAAAAGGAGCCGGCTGTTTTGCCTCTACTCCCTATCCGCGCGGAGCTCGTTTTCATTATTTCACATTCCCCGAACTGATAAACGGCTCCGGTTAATTTTTTACGGCGGTGAGGTGGGACGCAAGAACGCAGTTTTCTTACTATTTTCGCCATATATGTGCTACAATACGGATATAATTTGAAATAAAAGGGGTAGAGGATTTGAAACGCAACCATTGGTACGTCATCATCACGTATATCGTCATGCAACTGTCAGCCTTTGTCGGCGTGCCGTTTCTTCGCGCCCTCGGCGTCGGCCAAGGAGCAGAAAGCCGCCTCGAAGCCGCCAAACTGGCTTCTGGGTATTGGGCGATCATCAGTTTCCTGCTCGCTTTTGTCATTATCCTATGGCTCCTTCGCGGTGACCGCGACGAACGAATGATGCGGCGGCTGCCGCTCGCTTCCTCGTGGGCGTGGGCCGTCTTGGGCGTCTTTTTGGCGCTCACGGCGCAAAGCATCGCCGCCAACATCGAATGGCGCCTGCTCGGCATCAAACCAGGGTCGGAAAATACAAGGCAAATCATCGATATCATCCGCCTGACGCCGCTGTTGGTTGTCGTCACGTCCATTATTGGGCCGATTTTAGAAGAGATCATTTTCCGCAAAATCATTTTCGGCTCGCTTTATGAAAAATACAACTTTTGGCTCGCTGCGCTTGTCAGTTCGCTTTTGTTTGCCATTGTCCATATGGAGCCGGAACATTTGCTTCTGTATACATCCATGGGGATGGTCTTCGCGTTTTTATACGCAAAAACCGGACGCATTTTCGTACCGATTTTCGCCCATGTGGCCATGAATACGTTGGTCGTCGCCTTGCAGACGCTGTTGGCTGACGAGATTGAGAAAATGATGCAACAGTCCGAGCTGCCGCTCGCCGTTTGGAGGGTTTGGCTATGATGCGACACCCTCGGCTGTTTTCGCTGCCGTATTTCATCTTAGGCTCGCTGTTTACGTATTTGGCCATTGAAAGTGCTCATGAAACGATTTGGAACGTCTCCACCATCGCTTTGGCGGCGCTCGCTGCCTTTGATTTCGGCACCGCCCTTCGCCTTCTTTTCGCCTCAAAACACTGATCCCCTTCCCGTGATTCGCATGGGAGGGGGCCAGAACATCAATCTCATGACGGCGGTCATATCGTGAAAATGGAAACGAAAAAAAACAAGAGGCCAACCTCAAAGCCTTGTTTTGCGGCTTTTGAGACAGCCCCTTCATTTGGTCCGGCCTTGCTTTCCTCTCAATGTTTTTTCGTCCCGCCTCACCCATTGCCTTCCTGCTCGGCTGCTCGTTGCGCTTTCCGATAGCCGATGCGCGCCACCCAAATGCTTCCTTCATACAAAATGGCGAGCGGGATCATGACGATTATCTGCGATAACACATCCGGCGGCGTAATGATCGCCGCCAAAATAAGGAGCGCCAAATACGCATGCCTGCGGATGCGAACAAGAAGCTGTGGCGTAATAAGCCCTAAGCGGGTGAAAAACAGCACAACAATCGGAAGCTGAAACACGATGCCAAACGGCAGCACAAGCTGAAGCAAGAACTGAAAATATTCATTAATGCCGATCATTTGCTGAACTCCTAGTTGGTCAGCCAGCTGGCTCATAAATCGAACGACAAACGGAAACAAAACGAAATAAGCGAAGCTGACGCCTGCTAAAAAAAGAACGATCGACGCCGGGATATAGCTCAGTGTCACTCTCCGCTCTTTTTCGTAAAGTCCAGGGCTGACAAACGCCCAAATTTGATACAGCGACACCGGAGAGGTCAACACGGCGGCGATGACAAAAGCAAACTGAAAATACACTTTAATCGGATCGGTAAGACGAAAGGCGTTCATGGTCAAATGCTTCGCCTCAGCCGTTCGTTGCAAATACAAAATGACGTCATCAACAAAAAAGAAACTAGCGACAAGCGCCACAGCAAAAAAGACAAGAACGATGATGAGCCGTTTCCGCAGTTCGCCCAGATGCTCATACACCGACATTTCTTTGTCATTCATTGTTTCCCCATCCTGTCTTGTCATCGGTCAGTTTTCGTTTCTTCGTCATCAGCAAGCCCTTTTGTGGCATCTTTAAACTCGCGAAGCGATTGGCCGAACGACCGCCCTAATTCCGGCAGCTTTTTCGTGCCAAACAGCAACAAAATAACAAGAACGAGCAATAAATATTTCATGTGTTGTTCTCTCCTTTTTACGATGGCGATGGATAGTTTTTCAAAAAATAGACGAGCGACTGCAGCTCAATGGCTAAATCGATATGATGGACGCGAATATGATTCGGCACGTTCAACCGCGCCGGAGTAAAGTTTAAAATGCCTTTAATTCCTTGCGCGACAAGGCGATCGGTCAGCGCTTGGGCCGCGGCGGCGGGCACCGTTAAAATGGCCACTGGGATGTTTTCATGAAGCCGCTTCTCCAGCTCATCGAGATGGTAGACCGGCACCCCGCCGACTGTCGTCCCTACTTTCCGCTCATCAACATCAAAGGCCATCACGATTTTTGTATTGTTGTTTTTCGAAAAATTATAGTTTAAAAAGGCCGTGCCTAAATTGCCGACGCCGAACAAGGCGACTTCGGTCACCTCATCCTCTTCAAGCGTCCGGCGGAAAAACGACAACAAATAATTGACATTATATCCATACCCTTTCTTGCCAAGGGCGCCAAAATAGGAAAAATCGCGGCGTATCGTCGCTGGATCGACCTTCACTGCCTCGCTAAGCTCGGCAGAGGAGACGCGCTGTTTCCCAGAAGCATGCAAGTTTTTCAAAAACCGGTAGTAAAGCGGCAGCCGTTTGGCGGTTGCCTGCGGAATTTTTGGTTGTTCATTGCTCATGGTCTCATCCCCTAGCTAATCGGTTTTCCGTCGGTAATGGCCGGACTTCCCGCCCGTTTTTTCGACCAAATACGTCGGACCGATGACCATTCCTTTATCAAACGCCTTGCACATATCGTACACCGTCAGTGCACAAACCGAAGCAGCCGTCAGCGCTTCCATTTCCACTCCTGTGCTCCCTTTCGTTTTCACCGTTGCAGTGATGACGAGTTTATGCTCTTCCCCATCGTTTTCCCAAGCAAAAGCAATGTCCACACCCTTTAACATAAGCGGGTGACACATTGGAATAAGATCGGCGGTCTTCTTTGCCGCCATCACCCCCGCCACTTGAGCGACGGCAAGTACATCCCCTTTCTCGATTGCATTGCTCGTCATTTTTTCGTAAATTTCCCGGCTGACAGTCACGCTCGTTTGCGCCACAGCCACTCGCACAGTATCTTCTTTGTGCGTAATATCAACCATTTTTGCGCGCCCTTGTTCATTGAAATGAGTGAACGATGACAATACCATCTCCTCCATTTATACACTATACACGATTTTTCATCATTCGTCTTTGACCGTTTTCGCGACTTACGTTAAACTATTCGCGAGGTGAAATGACATGATCATTTTGCAAGTGCACGGACTCACAAAATATTTCGGTGCTGACCTTATTTTATCGAATATAAAACTAGAAATACAGTCCCGTGACCGAATTGCCCTTGTCGGCCGCAACGGAGCAGGGAAATCGACATTGTTGAAAATCATCGCCGGCAAACTTCCTTTCGACAGCGGCAAAATCCTCAAACCAAACCATATCAAAATCGGCTATTTGGCGCAAAACAGTGGGCTCAACTCGCCGCGTTCCATTTGGGACGAAATGCTTGAGGTATTCACCCCGCTCCTAGGACTCGAAAGACAGCTTGCCGAACTCAGCATGCAACTCGGCGACCCGGACGTACTCGCCGATTCAGCTCGCTATGAAAAAACACTGAAAATGTATGACGAACTGCAAGAACAATATAAAGAACAAGGCGGCTACCAATACGAAGCTGACATTCGCTCTGTTTTGCACGGGCTGCAGTTTTCCTCATATGATTATAAAACAACGCCGATCTCGTCGTTAAGCGGCGGACAGCGGACGCGTCT
Organism: Geobacillus sp. BMUD; assembly: GCF_013096845.1. Lineage (NCBI taxonomy): Bacteria > Bacillati > Bacillota > Bacilli > Caryophanales > Anoxybacillaceae > Geobacillus > Geobacillus sp. BMUD. Next base: position 5,016 of record NZ_SDLA01000022.1, on the reverse strand, counting down.
TGCCCTTGGGAAATTGCTGTTGTCCAAGCCGGATTTATTGATTTTGGACGAGCCGACGAATCATTTGGATCTTGAGACGCTCACCTGGCTGGAGCAGTACTTGCAAGCCTATCCTGGTGCCGTCCTGGTTGTTTCCCACGACCGCTACTTTTTAGACAAAATCGTCACCGACGTATACGAACTGTCCAATGCCACGCTCAAACACTATGCCGGCAACTACAGCCGCTATTTGGAGTTGCGGGCCGAGCAATACGAACAAGAGTTAAAACGGTACGAAAGACAGCAGGAAGAAATCGCCCGACTCCAAGACTTCATCCAACGCAACATCGCCCGTGCCTCAACAGCCAAGCGGGCACAAAGCCGGCGAAAGCAACTGGAAAAAATAGAACGGCTCGAACGGCCTGTCAGCGATGAAAAATCAGCCTCCTTTTCGTTCTCGATCAATCGGCCGAGCGGCTATGAAGTGCTCACCGCTGAAAACATAGCCGTTGGCTATGGGGAAGGTGCCCCCATCATTCGCCAAATCAGCTTCCGCATTACGCGCGGCGAAAGCGTCGCCCTAGTCGGGCCGAATGGCATCGGCAAGTCGACGTTGTTGAAGGCGATCGCCCGAAAACTCCCTATCCAAGCGGGGGAGCTCCGCTACGGCGCAAACGTCCAAATCGGCTATTACGATCAAGACCAAGCTGATTTGTCATCGAACAAACGGGTGCTTGACGAGCTGTGGGACGCCTACCCCGAGAAGACGGAAAAAGAAATTCGCAGTGTGCTCGGCAACTTCTTATTTTCTGGTGATGACGTCTTAAAACCGGTCTCCGCTTTAAGCGGTGGGGAGAAAGCACGCCTAGCGCTCGCCAAGCTGATGCTGCAAAAAGCAAATGTCCTTCTTTTGGACGAACCGACCAACCATCTCGACCTCGACAGCAAAGAAGTGCTCGAGCAAGCGCTCATCGACTACCCGGGAACGATTTTGTTCGTTTCCCATGACCGCTATTTCATCAACCGAATCGCAACAAAGGTGTTTGAACTTTCCAACGGAGGCCTAACTGAATACTTAGGCGACTATGATTACTACATCGCCAAAAAAGAAGAAATGCGCGAACTGGCTCTCCTGAATGTCCGCCCGGCAGAAACGGCAAGTGATTCGGCCAAAACGACGTACGAGCAAGAAAAAGAGGAGAAAAAACGGCGGCGCCAACGCCAACGCCGCTTAGATGAAATCGAAGCCGAGATTACAACGCTGGAAGCACAAATTGCTGAGATCGAGCAGCAACTTTGTGATCCATCCGTTTACGGCGACTATGAAGCGATACAACGATTGACGCAAGAAAACGAAAAGCGGAAGCAGCGAATCGAAACGTTATTGGCCGAATGGGAACAGCTTTATACTTCACTATAACCAGCAACCCGCCTCTGGTTTCGGCGGGTTGTTCTTTAGTTAGTCACATTATCCACAAAAGAATCCACAATTCCCACCATGGAATATAAGTTATTCACCAACTTTTCCACACTATCCACAAACAACACCTTCCTTTTACACAAAAATCGCTGTGTATTGTTTTTCTTATGCCGATAGTGTTTTACCGCTTTTTCCACATTGTCCACAGGTTTGTGGATAAAAATATACACAAACTTTTTTCACTCAAAATTGTAACGCTAAAACAAAAAGGACGGCCCATTTGTCTGTCGCAAACGGATCGCCCTTCAGCGCCTTTCTCGTTTCAGCTCAACTGCCTAGACAAGCGGTAAGCTTGGATTGGCGTTGAGCGTCAAATCAGCCCGCTTTCCTTGTTGGTATAACACTGTTCCCGCAGCGGCAATCATCGCCGCATTATCGGTGCATAACGATAACGGTGGGATGAGAAGCTCCACATCGGGGAGCTCTTTCATTCTATCCTGCAGTGCGTTCCGCAGCCCGCGGTTGGCCGCCACTCCGCCGGCAAGCAACACTTGCCGTACGCGATATTCTTTAGCGGCCTGTATCGTCTTCGTCACCAGCACATCCACGACGCTGGCCTGAAAGCTTGCGGCCATCTGTCTCGGATCGATCTCCTCGCCGCGCTGTTTTGCGTTGTGAAGCGCGTTGAGCACTGCCGATTTTAAGCCGCTGAAGCTGAAATCATACGAACCTTCCTCAAGCCACGCTCGCGGTAAATCCATCACTGGCTCGCCCTCATGGGCCAGCCGATCGATGTGCGGTCCTCCTGGGTACGGAAGGCCTAAAGCCCGCGCCACCTTGTCATACGCCTCACCGGCAGCGTCATCGCGCGTTTCGCCAATCACCGCAAAATCCCCATGCTTCTCCATGTACACTAGTTCCGTATGGCCACCGGAAACGACGAGCGCCAACAGTGGGAACTTCATGTCGGCCACTAATTGATTGGCATAAATATGACCGGCGATATGATGCACTCCAATCAGCGGCAGTCCATGGGCAAACGCCAACGCTTTCGCCGCGTTCACCCCGACAAGGAGCGCCCCGACAAGCCCCGGCCCGGCCGTCACCGCCACCGCATCAAGGTCCGCAAACGATACACCAGCCTGCTCCATCGCTTCCTCAATAACGAGCGTAATTTGCTCCACATGATGGCGAGAAGCAATTTCCGGCACGACGCCGCCAAACCGCCGGTGGCTTTCCATTTGTGACGCCACTACATTCGATAAAATCTCTCTTCCGTTTTTCACGACGGCTGCCGCCGTTTCATCGCAGCTCGTTTCAATGCCTAATACATATACATCTTCATTCATCTCAGCTTCACCCACATGACTAACGCATCTTCAAAGTTATCCGGATAATACCGTTTGCGAATGCCTCCGTTGTGAAACCCAAGCTTTCGGTACAGCGACTGGGCAACATGATTGGACACGCGCACCTCAAGCGTCATCGTCACCGCCCCGTGCTGCCTGGCCATGTCCATCAAGCGTCGCATGAGCGCCTCACCAAGCTTTTGCCCTCGAAACTGCGGCAATACGGCTACATTCGTCACATGCGCCTCATCGATGACAAGCCACATCCCACCATACCCGATGATCCGCCCGTTGTACACCATGACGATATATTTGGCATAGCGGTTGTACATGAGCTCGTTGTAAAACGATTCACGGCTCCAAGGCGCAGTAAACGATGCCTGCTCAACTTGCACGACTTCATCAATGTCATGAATGGTCATTGGCCGAAATTGAACATTGACCCCCATCGTTCTGTTCCCCTTTTTGTTTCGCGAGCCATTTCGCCTCCGCCTCCGCAAGGCGGAGGTAGTTAGGCACAAACACATGGGCGTTCTCGCGCTCTTTTTGTTTGCCTAGCATCACCAACTCACTCGGACGCGGCAACGCCAAAGACGGAGGAGCCACGTGAGCCCGTTCACCTAAATGACTTCGAAACAAATCACTATATAACGGTGCATCCGCACCAATGAACAACACATCCTCTTCCCGCTCGCTCAGCCGACGCGCCCAATCATCAGCCGCCACAATCTGGTCCTCCTCAAGGCAGCGGAGCACACCCCCTTCATAGCGGTAAAGCCCAGTGTAAATATGTCCACGCCGCGCATCAAACAGTGGAACAATGACCCCAGGGAAATAGCGGGCGTTGGCTGCGAGCACTTCAAGGCTTGACACCCCAGCGATCGGAATACCAAGTGACCAGGCAAGCGTTTTCGCAATCGTCACACCAATCCGCACCCCAGTATAAGACCCTGGCCCTTTCGCTACAACGATTAAATCGAGATCTTTCGGAGCAACGTCACATCGTCGAAGCAACAACTCGATGGCCGGCATCGCCCGAGTTGAATGGTCTTTTTTCACATTGGTGATGTATTCCCCTTTCACGATATCGCCATCTACCAAGGCAATGCCAAGCGGCATATTCGATGTATCAATTCCCAATACTTTCATGACGGAAAAATCTCCTTGCACAACTGTTCATAACGCTTCCCCGACGGCTCAAAGCGAAGCAACCGCTCATCGCCGCCTCGATGAAACAAGGAAACGGTCAGCCGTTCCTCAGGCAACTGGCCGGCGATCAAATGCGCCCATTCAATAACCGTAACACCATCGCCATCAAAATATTCCTCGAACCCGAGATCTTCCCATTCATCTTCGAGCCGATATACGTCCATATGATAAAGCGGCAACCGCCCTTCATATTGCTTGACAATGGTAAACGTTGGGCTGTTGACTGTGCTCCTCACCCCCAACCCTTCGGCCAGCCCCTTTGTAAACGTCGTCTTTCCCGACCCGAGGTCACCCTCTAAAGCGATGACCATTCCTGGCTCAAGCTGTTCCGCAAGTCGGCGAGCCACTGCCTTCGTTTCCTCGGGGGAATGCACTACAAGTTCAACTTGCTTCATTGCGTTCCACCTTATCCTAAGTTTGATAAAATAGATCGTTTTTCGTGTAAGAAAATAAAAGGGGCAATTCCTCCCCAGCTACGCTGATGCTTAGAGGCGAGGGGGGAATCGTTGCTGCTTATTTTTCGTTGAAATTGTATCACATCTGAGCACCCCGCCGCCACTTCCAAGGTGAAAACAGCTTCCAAAAAATGAAAAGGACGATCCCGCATAGCCTTTTTGGCTTGCCGTCAGACCGTCCTGCACATAAATTGCTTAAAATCGCCCCAAAAAAGAAAAAAGGGAATGAGGCGTGTCGAAACTCCCTGGTGAATGAAGCTGCCTAGCAGCGACCTACTCTTGCAGGGGCGCTGGCCCCAACTACCATCGGCGCTGGAGGGCTTAACTTCCGTGTTCGGGATGGGAACGGGTGTTTCCCCTCCGCCATAGCCACTAGGCAATGATGATCATCTTGGACAGTTATTATTATATCCATCCTGTTGGATTTGTCAATCGAAATAGTTCATTCCCTCAAAACTAGATAACCGTCGGAAGAAGCCGCTCGCCTGCGCTTTTCTATTGTCCAGTTCCAGCGCCTAGCTCTCTTCTGCCAAATAACCTTCCCCCTCGGGGCGCGAGCGCCCCTGCGGGTGAAGAACATTTGGCTTCGAGAGCGAAACGCGGC
>NZ_SDLA01000021.1:0-40552 GCF_013096845.1 Geobacillus sp. BMUD | reverse complement strand
GTACATGTTCTTGGCAATATGGCACAGTTCTCTAAGAGTCAAGTATTCTTCTTTGGTCAAACCATTTAGCTGTTGCTTGATACAAAAATACATTTTTTCACCTCCCATCTAACTATATGATACTATATTTTACTGAATATATACTATTTTCAGTAAAATATAGTTAAGGCGATTCATCTCCCACTTACTCCGCTTCGCTTCGTTGAAGTGGGAGTCTTCTCGCCTAATTAAGATAAACACGATATACATCAGCGCCAAAAAAATCGGCAGCCCAACATAGCGGTTTGTCACCACTGCGTCGATTTTTTCCGTTAGCGTCAGCGGTTTTGGCGCAAACTCGATGGCCGCCGCCGCGATCGTTTCACTGATCCAGCGGTCGCGCGCTTCATAAATCAGCTGGGCGGCCCGGCAGCCAAGCGCCTGTTCCGTCTCCTCGCGGATCGCCAAGAGCGGCGACAAATCGAAGCGGTCACGCAAATAGGCGGCAATGCGCTCGTTTCCTTCCAGAAATTGCAGAGCCATCCAACGCTTATTTCCCGACATGTCATCCGGCAGCTGCTCGGCAATGCGGCGGATCGCGCGTTCCACCTCGATGCCGTAATCAATCAAAAAGCCGGAATGGTGTCCGTCTGTTGCCGACAAAATGGCGCGCGTTAACTCTGTTGTCCCCTGTCCTGTTCGGGCGATGACCGGAACAACTGGGACGCCGAGATGGCGCGACAGCTTGGCGGCATCGATTTTGACGCCGCGCTTTTCCGCGACATCGACCATGTTCAAAGCGATGATGAGCGGGCGGCCAAATTCCAATAGCTGAACCGTCAAATGCAAGTTGCGCTTAAGCTGCGACGCGTCAACGATATTGACGATCACTGAACACGGCTCGATCAATAAGAAATCAGTCGCCACTCCTTCATCGCGGGACAGCGGCTGGAGCGAGTAAATGCCAGGCAAATCAACGACCGGCACGCCGTGCTGGCGAAGCACTCCTACTTTCTTCTCGACCGTTACCCCGCTCCAGTTGCCAACATATTCATAAGAGCCGGTTAAACAATGACGTTTTGCCAGTGTTCGGGTTGCCAACCAGTGCTACGTACGCCATCATTTCACCTCAATCGCCGACGCTTCTTTGCGCCGCAAGCCGATGGCCTGTCCATCGACTTCGACCATCACCGGCCCGCCAAACGGCATCGCGGCTTTCAACCGCACTCTTTTCCCTTCTTTGACCCCTAGATGAAGAAGACGCTGTTTCAGTGCCTCATTGTCAACAGCCAAACGGACGATGAAGGCTGTCTCTCCTTTATGCAAATCGGTCAGCACCATCGTCTTTCCTCCTATTTCCCTGTCTACGCTTATTGATGCCAATAATGATTCTTTTTCTCAATTCCTATCATAGCACAACTGAAGAAAAAGGGAGTGACTTTTTTCGCAACCATGGTAGATTGTCAACATTTCTTCAAAAATTGATGATTTATTAGTTGAACTTTTCAAAAAAATGTATATAATTCCTTGTATATCTTTCCCATCTTTGTTCGAGGAGGAAATTCGAATGAACACGCTAGGAAGAATCAGCAACTTTGTCGGCAATACGTTTGCGATCTGGGTGCTTCTGTTCGGCGCGCTGGCTTTTTTCGTTCCCGGCGCGTTTACGTGGATCGCCCCGTATATTGTGCCGCTGTTAGGCATCGTGATGTTTGGCATGGGATTGACGCTTTCAGCAGATGATTTCAAAGAAGTATTCAAGCGTCCGCTTGATGTGTTGATCGGCGTCGTTGCCCAGTTTCTGATCATGCCGCTTGTCGCGTTTTTGCTCGCTTACTTTCTGCCGGTTTCGCGTGAAGTGGCGCTCGGCATTATTTTAGTCGGCTGCTGCCCGGGCGGAACGGCGTCCAACGTCATGACGTATTTGGCAAAAGGAGATACGGCTCTGTCGGTCGCCGTCACTTCTGTTTCGACGATTTTAGCGCCGATTTTGACGCCTTCGCTCATTTTGCTTTTAGCCGGGAAATGGCTGTCCGTATCGGCCGCTGCCTTGTTTTGGTCGATCGTCAAAGTCGTGCTCATTCCGATTGTTTTGGGCCTCATCGCCCAGGCGCTGTTCCAAAAGCAAGTCAAAGCATGCATCCCGGCGCTGCCGCTCGTTTCGGTCATCGCCATCGTGGCCATCGTCGCCGCCGTCGTCGGGCAAAACCAAGCGGCCATTGCCAAAAGCGGACTGCTTATTTTTCTTATTGTCGTTGCTCATAACGGGTTGGGCTTGTTGCTTGGGTATTGGTTTGCCAAACTGTTTCGCCTGTCACCGCCCAAACAAAAGGCGATTTCCATCGAAGTCGGCATGCAAAACTCCGGGCTTGGCGCGGCCTTGGCGACCGCCCATTTTTCGCCGCTCGCCGCCGTTCCGAGCGCCATTTTCAGCGTCTGGCACAATATTTCCGGTCCGATGGTCGCCACATACTTCCGCAAACAAGCGGATCGCCAACCACCGGATGGCAAGACGGTTTCCGCTTAACCTTACCTCTTGTGCCTTGTCCAACGGCAGGAAACAAAAAAGCTGTCTCCCGACAGAAACGCTTGTCTTCCGGGGACAGCTTTTTTGCTCACCGCCATGCTCAAGCGGCCAAGTGCTATTCAGAAAACGCTCCGTTTGGCATCGTCCCTTCAAACGGAAACACCATCCGCCCCGCCAGTTCAGGAAAATCAATGAACGGGTTGCGGTTGCCTTGGATGAAAAAAATCGCGCTGTTGCGATGATGTTCATACACCGTCGGCGGAAATTGCTCGTGCCAACGGACAAGGAGCGGAATATCGATTTTGCGCCGAAACGACTTTGCGATCGCCTTCGGATAGCGAAGCAGAAAGTACAGCATGGCCCTTGCCGCCGTCCCTTTGCCGTACTCCGGCTCGAAATAGCCGTTATAGACAACGCCGCAACGGTTTTGGACTTGCTCGTCGGGGTCTTCCGGATTGTAAAACGGAAAATCCGCATACGGAAAATTCGACCGCATCGTGTTGCACTCCGGCTGGCAGACGAACAAATGATGCAAATCACCTTTCATCGGTTCGCGGGCGCCAAACCAAGACTGCGGCACGACATGTTCGGCATTGAATTTCCATTGCTGCTCGATCGTTTTCACCCGCTCGTGCACATCGCCGAGCCCATGCTTCATTTTTTTCAACAACTGGCGAAATTCATCGTAGCGCCGTTTCATCGTTTGGACATCTTGGACGATCAACATCTTCGGGTCTTTTCGCTCGCCGGAGTACAAGCTTCGCACCGTTCCGTCCGGCTGCAAGTCGACCCATGTGTACAAATATTCGTCCTTGCTGAAAAAATACGGCAGCCGCCGCTTATGGGTGCGCGCCACCAGTTCGTGATAGCGGACAAACAACATCAATCCGTCCCCGTCAAGCGGCAGATGACGATAATACCGATCGCGCGCCCTCTCATCTTCTGCGGCCTGGTAATACGCGTCCTCCAGAGCGAGCCGCTCGTTCAACTGCTCCAGCTGCGCGGCAACATCTTCCGTTTGCCATTGGCTGAGCTCGTCAAGCTGCCGTTCCGCCTCCCCCATCGCCGTTCCCCTCTCTTCCTTTTTTTCTTTTAGTGTATCATGGAAGGAGGGGAGGACGACAGCAGCGCTAATGCAAAAGAAATGACGTAGCGCCGAACAAAACGGCGGCGATGCCGGCGGCGATCAACGATGGAATCAACTTTGTGCGCGCGTATTCCATCACCGGCAAATCCAAAATGGTGCACAGCGTCACTGTATTGTCGCTGAGCGGCGACGCGAACGCCCCGAACGTCCCGCTCGCAAACACCGCGCCGATGACCGGCAAAATGTTCGTTCCCGCTTGGCTCGCGAGCGTCACGCCAAGCGGCATCAACATCCCCCACGTCCCCCACGACGAGCCGATGAAATAGGAAATGACGGCGCCAAGCAAAAACAAAATCGGGGCGACAAAAAACGGTGGAATCCATTCTTTAACATGGCCCGTAATGTATTGCGAAAACCCTAAATCCTCCGCCACAGCTGACAGCGCCCAAATGAGCGCCAGCATCAAAATGACGGACATGAGTTCATTGCCGCCCTTGACAAAATGAGTCAACAAATCCGTCAATCGAAATCGCTGCCAAAGGAAGAACGCAACGGTGATCATGACCGTAAACAGCAGCGCCTCCAACATCGCCCCGAGCGCATCGCTTTGCAAAAACGCCTCCCAAAACGTTCTCGCCCCGCGGTGACCGTCCCACCAGCTTAAAAACAACGTCAAAACAAGCACGATCGAAAGGGGAACGATCAAATTCCAAGGCCTGGCCGGCGTTTCTTTTTGATAAGCGCGCGGGCATGTCTGCATCGCGTCTCCTTCTTCCCCTTGCGCTTCGTTGGGCGGATGGTCAGCCGGCCGCTGTTCTTCCGCCATTTCGAGTGCCAAACGCTCATTCCAGCGCTGGATCGGCTTCATCCCCCGCTCTTTGCTGACCTCCGCCTGTTTTTTGCGCGAGTAGACAAAAAAGCTGTAGTACAGCCCGACGGCAATCATGGCATACGAGAAAAAGTTAAACGGAATGCTTCGGACGTACACGATGTACGGCTCCGCTCCGATGCCGGCCGTATCGAGCGCCTTGTCGATGACCGACACCATATAGCCGACGAACGCGGTGGCAATTGGGATCAGCGCGACAACCGGGTTGGATGTCACCTCAATGGCAAAGCCGATTTGCTGGGACGACAGCCCAAGCCGTTTGCGCAGTGCCTTCATGATCGGCGCGACGGTGACGATGCGAAAATCGGGGTCGCTAAACGTCACCATCGTCGAGATCCATGTCAGCAGCATGGCCGCTTTGGCCGATTTCACTTTTTTGCTGACGAGATGGACGAATCCTTTGATTCCACCGGTATATTTGATCATGCTGACAAGACCGGCGAACACGTATAAGAACATGATGATGCGAATGTTGTTCGTCTGCATCAAGTTATCGACGACATAATGAAGCATCGTTCGCAATCCGCCCAGCAGCGACGGCGTCAACAAATAGCTTCCGACCAACAGCCCGACAAACAGACCGGGAATCACTTGCTTCGTCCAAATCGAAATCGGGATAACAACTAAAAATGGCAAGAGAGCTTTCCACGACGGTTCCATTGACCATTCACTCCTTTCTTTAAAAAGTATGGCGACTGTTTCCCTTGTCTATGCAAACGGTCATTGATTTTCCCCAACAACAGGGAGACGAGTCCACACAAAAAGCGCGCCGCATGGTGGCACGCGCAAAAGAAACCGCTTTCCTACCCTAAAAAATAAAAAGCTGCCCATTAGACAGCTTTCACCGCTTCTCTTCGGGACGGCAGCGCCAACAAGTGGAGCGTCACTTCCGGCTTCGAGCCGATCCGGATGTTCACTCCCGTTTGCCCAAGCCCTTCGTTGATATAAAACGGTTTTCCTTCCCATTCATGATAACCTTTGATCATGTTCCGCTCGGTGAGCGTTTTGCTCATTTTCGCCAAATGGTACGGCTTCGGCCAATGAATTTGCCCGCCGTGGAAATGACCCGACAACAGATAGTCAAAATGATAATCTTTCATATGCGGCACGATGTCTGGGTCGTGCGTCAACACGAGGTTGATGCCGTCTTTCACGCCAGCGTACGCCTTTTTGATGTCGCTGCGCCCCGTGTAAAAATCATCGATGCCGATGATATTGACGGTTTGACCGTTGACCGTGATCGTTTTCGTCTCGTTTTGCAAGACGACGCAGCCGTGCGCCTCAAGCGTCGTTTTCAAGCGCTCGAACGGTTCGCCTTGAAGCACGTAATCGTGGTTGCCAAACACCGCATACATGCCGTACGTCGGTTTCAATGCATTCAGCGCGGCCAAATACGGACCGAGCTTGACGATGCTTTCCTCACGGTCCAAAAAATCGCCCGTCAACGCGATCAAATCGATCGCTTCGTCTTTCAGCTTGTTGTATAAATCGTCCGGGGGGATCGACAGTTTTTCAAGATGCAAATCCGATAGCTGCAAAATCCGAAGGGCTCCGTCCCCATCCTCTGAACAGCCGCCAACTTGGACTTTATGCAAAACCGCTTCATACGTGTTGCGGTGGGCTTTACGAATGGCCAAAGCAAGCAATAACAAAATGGCAAGAACGACAAAAAAGAATGTCATCGTCTTCTCTCCTCCCTCGATACCCATTATAGTGAAATGGAGGAGAGAAGAAAGAGGGAGTTAGTGGATGAGATGGCAGCCGTATAGCGAAAACAGCTTTTCTTTTGACATCAACAAATACTTCGGCGGGCGGACAAGCGGCACTAGACGGTGTTGAGCCAATGTCATCATCGGCCAATGGGATGCCATTTTAAACCAACGGTAAAATGAATTCCCAATGTCCACGGTATCAAATCCGAGCCTCTCACATCCTTTGTTTAACATGGTCACGCCGATGATCCCTTTTATGCGGGAGGACTGTTCGTGATGGTAAAGATGATGGGCGACATGCGGCAAACCGGCTTTCACTTGTTCGAAAATATAACGTCCTTTTTGAATATCGCTTCGATACTGCATCAGTTCGCGAAGCAGACGAACATTATGAAGGTGAATTTTCAACAGCCAGTCATTGGCCGCGATCGTCGTTCCGTCTGAAAGGTAAATTGTTTCACCCTTGTATCGAAGCAAACGGACGCGGAAAATGGAACGGCAGCCGTTCTCTTTCCCACCAGCATATTCGAGGCGGGAACATGCATAATAGAGCGGATCCATCAGTCCCCATACAGACAACAGCCACTGCGTCGCTTTGCTTCTCATTGGCGGCATCCTTCCCCTGCTCGTTCTATCCATTTACATTATGGAATCGATCGAGCGCCATTATAAATGGAGAAAAAAGGAGAAAAAATCGCTGCATGACCAGTCGGGAGACGCGCATACTGAGGTCCAGTTCCATTTCGCCCCCTGCCCCAGGCTGTATCCCACCCGAACACAAGCGGAGCTGATCAACCAAACGATCGGGTTTTTGCAGGAAGGGCTTCGTTTGCTGTCGTTGTAAGGCAGTCGAACCGTGGGACGCACGGGGATGGCTTGGTTCATAGCCTGCCGTGGGGCGGGTGTTCCCAAGAATCTCCCACCTCTAAGCGTTAGCGTAGGTGGGAGAGCGTTCAATAAACCACCAACTCTCTAGAAGGCTGGTGAAAAACAACAGATTCGCTCGATTTGTGGGAAATTACAAGGAATGAAATGATGACGTTACAAGGTTTTTCAATTTGAGAAACACTGTTGGAGAGCAGTATTTCCCCTTAAATCACCGGCCTTCTAGGAGGGCGGTGAAAAACGGCTGATTCCCTTACTCAATGGGGGGAATGGGCGAAAAGCAGGATCGATGCAACAAGGTTTTTCTAATTGAGAAATGAAATGGTAAAGCCGTATTCACGATTAAATCACCAGCCTCCTAGAAGAAAGACGGAAAGAACAGCCCTGAACAGCAAACAAAACGCGCCTGCCTCATGTGATCGCAAAGGCAGGCGCCGTTTAGCGGCGGGTGCTGACGGTGACGAAGACAAATTTGTCGTACCGATGACGGGAAAAGGAGTATTCAAAGGGCTCTCCATTGTTCAAAAAACCAACCTGTTCCAATTCCAATACCGGATCGTCGGGTGCGCACTGCAAGTACTGCTGATCGAGCTCATTCGGTTTATCTGCGCGGATCTTTCGGTGCGACCCTGCAATCGTTAAGCCGAGTTCGTGAGTGATGTAACGATAAATCGAGCCATGAAGCACCGTTTCATTGAGCCCCGGGATCAAATGGACGGGCATATACGTCCGCTCAATGACGTACGGTTCGCCATCCACATTGCGCAGGCGGATTAAGTGGTACACCGGCGTGTTCGTGTCGATGCATAAATGGGCCGCCACTTCATCGGACGGAAACAACACTTCGAACGCAATGATTTTGCTTGTTACCTCGCGTCCTTTCAGTACACCTGTCAAACCGAGTGTCTCGTTGCTGACGACGTTAACGAGTCCGTCAAGCATCGCGGATTTCACAATAAACGTGCCATGGCCGCGCTTTCGATACAACAGCCCTTCGGACACAAGCAGATCAAGCGCCCGTTTCACGGTCATCCGGCTGCAGCCAAACTCCTCAGCGAGCGAGATTTCATCAGGAATCGGCTCGTCTAGGGAATACACTCCCTCTTTAATTCGTCTGCGTATTTCGTTAGAAATTTGCTCATATTTTGGCATCGTTTTCATCCCTCGTCATTGTCCTATTTTCATTGTACGAACAATCATCTGTTTGCACAATAGCCAATGCGGCTTTCTCCTTCACCGCTTTTGCTTTGCCGCTCCGTTCTCCCAACCGACAAAAAGCGCCCCGCTGCCCAGGACGCCTTGCTTTCCGTTTAAAATCCGTTGTTTTCTGCCAACGATTTAAACCAATAACCGCTTTTTTTAATCGTTCGTTTCAAACCGTTCTCCAAGTCGACTGCCACGAGCCCATACCGATTTTTATAGGCATTGGTCCACGACCAATTGTCCATAAACGTCCAAAGATGGTAGCCTTTCACATTGACTCCTTCTTCAATCGCGCGATGCACCCATTTTAAATGCTCGCGAATGAATTCAATCCGGTAGTCGTCATGAATCATGCCGCTTTCATCACGGAACCGTTCTTCTCCTTCAACGCCCATGCCGTTTTCGGAAATAAAGCACTCAATGTTTCCATAGTTTTCCTTGATATTGATTAAAATATCATAAATGCCTTTTTCATAAATTTCCCAACCACGATACGGGTTCATTTTCCGCCCCGGCATGGCATAGTAATCGAAAAACCGTTCAGGCAAAAACGGGGCGTCCGGATTTGGCATATTTTCTTTCGCCTTGACGCGGCGCGGTTGATAGTAGTTGATGCCAAGCAAATCGATCGTATTTTCTTTGATAAGTTCGCGATCGTTAGCTTTCGTCACGGGCAAAAAGCCGTATTCAGCCAACAGCTCGATTAAATCTTGCGGGTATTCTCCTTTTACCGCAGGATCCAAGAAACTGCGGTTAAACAACAAATCAGCGATATGCGCCGCTTTCACATCAGCCGGATGTTGGCTGCGCGGATAAGATGGCGTTAAATTCAAAATGATGCCGATCTTTCCATCCGTTATCGCCGCCCTGCGGAAGGCGGCAACCGCTTTGGCATGGGCAATCATCGTATGGTAAGCCACCTGCACGGCACGGCGGAAGTCAACCACATTCGGATAGTGGAAATCGTACAAATACCCGCCTTCTACAGGAACAATCGGCTCATTGTGCGTAAACCATGTTTTCACCCGATCGCCAAACAGTTGAAAACAAAGGCTAGCATAGCGGGCATAAGCATCGACCACTTCACGATTTTCCCATCCTCCAATGGTTTGCATCACCAGCGGCATATCAAAATGGTATAAATTCACAAACGGTTCAATCCCGTTCGCCAGCAATTCATCGATGACCGCATTGTAAAACCGCACCGCCTCCGGGTTGACCTCACCAACCCCATCTGGAATCAAACGCGACCATGAAATTGAAAACCGGAATGAATTATGGCCGATCTCCTTCATTAACGCAATGTCCTCTTTGTAGCGATGATAAAAATCAGATGCCACCTCCGGGCCGACGCCTTGAAAAAAGCGGTGAGGCTCTTGTTCATACCAATGATCCCAAATGTTCTTCCCTTTCCCCCCTTCGTTTGCCGCTCCTTCGATTTGCGTCGCGGATGTCGCACTTCCCCACCAAAATCCGGCAGGAAAGCGATAGGTGATTGGTTGCTTTGATCGTTGTTCCATCGCGATTCACCTCATTTGCTGTATCGTTATGATGCACTTTTCGCAGCGTCTTGCCCCTCTTCCCGCTCTTTTTGCAAGTTCATCCGGTCAATGAACTTTAAGAATGGAAACCAAATGACAAGCACAATCAGGAAATTGACCACTTGCAGCAATCCGCCGGCCAGCGAGTTCGTCGCCATAATGCCGTTGATGAAAATCGGCACCGTCCATGGCACCGCTACGCCGTTAGGCGGCGGTACAAGGCCTGAGGACATTGCCAAATAGGTCACCAACGTGACGACCATCGGCGCCAAAATCCACGGGACGATGACGAGCGGATTCATCACGACCGGCAAACCGAAAATAATCGGTTCATTGACGTTAAAGATTCCGGGTCCGAGCCCGAGCTTAGCCACCTGCTTCATTTGCTTGCTCTTCATAAAGAGCAAGATGGCGAAAATGACAGCAAGCGTCATTCCCGTTCCGCCCATGCCGACCGTGTAAATTTCAATAAACTGTTTGCTGACGACATGCGGAACTTCCCCCGCTTTTGTATACGCATTTAAGTTTTCGAGCGACAGTGTGTTCCAAATCGGATCCATCACCGAGTTAATGATGATTTGCCCGTGTAGCCCGAAAAACCACAAAATTTGCGTGACAAAAATCGCGATCAGCGTTGGAATAATGCCGCTTCCCAGCCCGACAAGCGGTGCTTGCACTGCATTGTAAATGACATCATGCATGTTTGTCTTAAAAATTTGTGTTACAATGATATTGACGACGAGGAAGAAGGTCAGGGTGACCACGGCTGGAATCAACGCGGCAAACGACTTCGCAACCGCCGGCGGCACCCCGGCTGGCATTTTGATTGTAATATTTTTTTGCACAACCTTCCGGTAAATTTCACCAGCAGTAAATGCGGTAACCATGCCAAGAAACATCCCTTTCGCTCCTAGGCGGTCGAGCGGGATGACTCCTTGCACAGCTTCTTTCCCCTCAACCTGCAAAACGAATGGCGTCAACAAGAGAAAAGAAGCTAACGCGATCGCACCGCCGAAAATCCCCTCAACTTCATAACTTTTCGACAAATAATAGCCAATACCAAACACGACGAAAATCGTCATTACACCCATTGTTGCATTTGGGGCAACACCGAGCATCTCTTTAAGCGCATTAAGGCTGTTTTCACTCATCACCTTGTCCAAAAACGGCAAGTTGGCGATGACGACTGCGATCGAACCAAAAATCGTCAACGGAAACGCCAACATAAACGCATCGCGCAACACTTGCAAATAACGGCTATTGTTCAACTTTCCAGCGATCGGAACAAGCACTTTGCTTAATTTTTCGAATAATGCTTGGTTCATGCTGCCATCCTCCTTTTATACGTTTCGTTCCTTCAACAGTGCGAGCATTTCTTTTACAATTTCTTTCATCGCCAGCGTTGACATGACGTGATCTTCGGCATGCATGAGAAGCAACGTAATATTTGTTTGCTCGCCGCTGGCCTCTTTTTGAATAAGTTGGAAATGGACATCATGGGCGATGCTTAAGTCCTGCTCTGCTTCTTGAATCAGCCGCTCCGCTTCTCCGATCTGTCCAGTCCGGTATTCACGGATGGCTTGGATGATTTTGCTGCGGGCGTTGCCACTATGCAAAATTAACTGGAAAGCAACTTGTTCATTGGTAAGTTGATTGATATCGATTTTCTCCATCCGTTACTGATCCCCCATCAATTTTAATGCCTGCTCATACACTTTTTTGCCATCCGCCATCCCATAAGCCACCATGTCAATGACATCGACTGGAATGCCGTATTTTTGCGCTTCTTTTTGCAATTCCCCTTTCAAAAAGCTCATTTGTGGACCAATAAGGACGACATCGGCTTTGGCCATCTCTTTTTTCGCCTGATCTTGACCGACCGCCCAAATCTCTGCCTCCTCACCGACGGATTTGGCATACTCCTGCATTTTCGTCACTAGCAAGCTTGTCGACATTCCAGAACTGCACGCCAATAAAATCCGTTTCATGGTTCATTCCTCCTCTTTGCATTGAGTAAAACAAATGATATCGTTTTCAATTTAAATTATATACATTTGATTTTATTTGTCTAGTCATTTAATAAAAAAGATTAATATTTTTAAACCAACCTTTTGATCCTGCAACAAAAAAAGCGCGCACGAATCTCTGTGCGCGCCAAGCAACTATGCTCTTATTATTGGACAAACGCCGCTGTGTTTACATCCTGTTGGCACACGGCCAGGCGGTTTTCCGCATGCTCTGCTTCCAAGCAGGGGATGCGTCCAAAATTCGAATCTGTCCGCACCCCTAGGAACGCATCCGAAAATGCGCGTTCATTTGCCCTTTTAACATCCGCTCGCGCAGCTCTTTCGTCATCTCTTGACGGATTTCCCAAGTCGATACACCTTCCTCGCGTTGATTGGCAATTTTCATCAACTGCTCCACATCGGCGAATGAATATTTGCGAGTTCCTTTGGAACGGTCAGGGAACACCAGCTTCCGTTCCTCGTAATAACGAATTTGCCGCTGCGACAGCCCGGTCAGTTCGCTGACGACACCGATCGAAATAACTTTTTTATATTTGTAATGATCCTCTTGTGGATGAGCAGTCATTTTCCTCACCTCTATACGTTACATTTTCTAACACAATTATACAAAAAATCATGGCACCTCGTTAACTTTTGTAAATAAAATTAACATATTTTTTAAATTTCCTGTAAATGAGCTTAACACATTCGCTGTACACTAAAGAAAAAGGTGGTATCGTAAAGGTAAAAACAGGGAGGGAGCGACATGGGGAAATGGATGCAACAGGCAGTAAAACAACAAAAACAGTTTTATATTAACCAACTGCTGCGAGTGGGTTTGACCGATGATCCAGCACAGCTGGAACACTGGACGATAGCGGAATTGCGCCGCGAATACGAACGATTCAGACCAATCTGGACCATGAAAGGAGGCCAGTTCCATGAACGAAAAAGCGCTCGAGCTGGCGAAACGCATCATTGAGCTCGATCTGCAACGCGATGCCATGTTTGAACAGCTGATCCAACTTGTTGGAAACCGGGCTGAGGAGCTGCTCCGTTTTTTCCAAAACCGACTTTAACGTAATTTCGGAAAGAAGTCTCCCACCTCAAGCATTAGCTAAATGGTGAGTAGTTCACGTCCGTTGCCCTCACCAAGCAACAAAGAAGACAATTGCCCGACTCCTCGGCCACCCGCCCAAAAGATCGTTTACTGTTTGCAACGAAGCGCCCACTCCTTCATCTGCACGCTTACGCCAACAGATAACGGATGATGTCACAGGAGAAACGATTCTGCTGATTAAGCCGCTGGCAAACGAACGAGCGCCCCACAAGCAGAAGGTGCCCCAACACCACATCGTTAGGGGACACCTTCTCTGATGCTCGTTATTCTTTGACGGAAAGCGTTACCTTCAATATTGCCGCGGACCGTTTTCGAATACGGGTAGATTTGATGGGCAGCATGCACCAGCTACTCAGCCGTTGTGCGATCAACACCTAGCACACACACTTCCTCTTTCCTCCTCTCTAGCAACCGCTCCTATTATCCAGAGCGCTCAACCGTATCTTTTCCAAGAGGAACAGCCTCTGCCGCCCGCGTTTGTAAGCGGCGCGCCGTCAACATAGCACCCCCCAGAACAATGGCAAACAGCCAAAATCCATACGCCGAAGAACCGATCCACTGCTTCATTGCCCCGAGCACGTTCGGCAACAAAAACCCTCCCAACCCGCCGGCCGCCCCGATGATGCCCGTCAACAAGCCGACCTCTTTCGGAAACCATGTGGGAACAACTTGGAACAACGCGCCGTTCGCGGCGCCAAAACAAAGGAAGAGAGCGACCATCAATCCGAACACGATGAAAAGGGGCGGCAATGTGCCGATGAACGCAAGCAAAACCGCTCCAACGGCAAACAACAAGGAAAGAAGCCGCATTCCGCCGATCCGGTCAGCGATATAACCGCCAATCGGGCGGATCAAACTGCCAGCAAACACGACGGCGGTGACGAAATCGCCGGCCGCGATTTTGCTGACACCATACTCATCAAAGAAGAAAATGCCCAAGTAACCCGTCAATCCGACAAATCCACCGAATGACAAGCTGTAGAAGAAACAAAACAGCCATGCTTCTTTTCGACGGAGGACGGCTCCGTATTCACGCAATGAAACGGGCTTCACCGCTGTTGGACATTCACGCGCCAGCCAGGCGAATAGAAGAAAGACAACAACAAGCGGTACGAGCGCCAATCCAAACACCGCATTCCAACCATACGCCTCCGCCAGCCGCGGACCAAACAGCGTTGCCAGCACCGTCCCGCTGTTTCCGGCCCCAGCAATCCCCATGGCCAGCCCTTGATATTCTTTCGGATACCAGCGGCTTGCAAGGGGCAAAGCAACAGCGAAACTAGCTCCACCTACTCCAAGCAAAAATCCAAGAGCATACACATCCGACATATGGTCAGCAAACAGCCACCCCCACACAAGCGGCACAGCCGTCACCGCCATGCCGAGCAGACCAGCCCGCTTTCCGCCCCAGCGGTCGGCGAGCAGCCCCATCGGAATGCGAAGCAGCGCCCCTCCCAACACGGGAATGGCGACCATCATCCCTTTTTCCGCCGGCGTGAGCGCAAACGACTCGGCGACAAATACACCAAGCGCGCCAAGCAAGTTCCAAATCATGAAACTAATATCAAAGTACAAAAACGACGACAAAAGCGTCCGCGCATGCCCCACACGCCAAAACGATTTCTTCACCATCTTCTCTCGACCTCCCCCTTGGCATGGAAGTTCCCTTATGCTATAATGGGAATGAAAGCGATTTCTCCACCTGCTTCCCGCCGTATTGCCGGGAAGTTTTTTTCTGCATTCGTTATTCATTGAAAAAGTCGGCGATTTAGCAGATCCATCACCATAGCGTTCCCCGCTCGCGAACCTTGATGAGTGCGGTTCCCTAAACTGTCGATGGAGGACAGAAGGCTGTTTTCTCTACATGAATCATCCGGCGGCCCTTGGCAGTTAATTTCTCCCTAAATCAACAACCGGCCGCACCCGAGCTGCGCACCGCTTAAACGCCGGCATCCGGCAATGCGGATCCAGTTCATCGGACGTGACGTTGTTAATTTGTTGCAGGCCGCTCCAGTGGAATGGGACAAAGATGGTATCCTCGCGAATTTGATCATTGTAACGGCTGCGGGCGACCGCCGCACCGCGCCGCGTTTCAATGCGTACAAGCATCCCTGGACCGATTCCGTATCGCTTCGCCGTCCTCGGGTGGATCTCGACGGTCGCCTCCGGCTGCCGCGCCGCCAGCGCTGGACTGCGTCGCGTCTGCGTTCCGCTCAAATAATGAACGAGCACCCGACCTGTCGTTAAGTAAAGCGGATACCATTCATCCGTCTCCTCTTTGTCTGTCCGAAACGACAAAACCGCAAACCTCGCCTTGCCATCTGGGTGAGCAAATCGATCCGTGAATAACC
Source organism: Geobacillus sp. BMUD (assembly GCF_013096845.1). Taxonomy (NCBI): domain Bacteria; kingdom Bacillati; phylum Bacillota; class Bacilli; order Caryophanales; family Anoxybacillaceae; genus Geobacillus; species Geobacillus sp. BMUD. The sequence continues at coordinate 25,252 of NZ_SDLA01000021.1, read as the reverse complement.
TTGGGGTGCCGAGATGCGAGACCTCCGGACACGGCCAGTAGATGCGTTCACGGCGCAGCCGCTCATATGTCACACCATAATAGTCCGCTTTGCCGCCGCGGCTCGCCAGCCGCAGTTCGTTGAAAATCTCTTCAGCTGACGCAAAGGAAAAGTAGCGGCCCTTGCCAAGCTTGTGAGCAATCGCGCATAAAATTTCCCAATCATGTTTCACCTCCCCAGGACGCTTCCGAGCCGCCGGCCGCAAGCATATCCGCCCTTCGACGTTCGTCACCGTCCCTTCATCTTCCAAATACGACGAAACAGGCAACACGAGATCCGCCAGCTCGGCTGTTTCCGACAAAAACATATCGGCAACGACAAGAAACTTAAGCTTCTTGAGCGCTCTAGCGACAAACGCGGCATTCGGGCTGGAGACGACGGGATTCGATCCCATGACAAACAGTCCGGTAATCTCGCCCGCATCGATTTTTTGCATCATTTCATACGCTGACACCCCCTTTCTCGGCAGTTCATCCGGCGCAACGCCCCATACGCTCGCAATATACCGTCGGTGTTCCGGATGCTCAATGCTTCGATAACCCGGGAGCTGGTCGGCTTTTTGTCCATGCTCGCGGCCGCCTTGTCCGTTCCCTTGCCCGGTGATCGAACCAAATCCTGAACCGGGCCGACCGATTTTGCCTGTCGCCAATACGGCGTTAATCCATTGTCTGACCGCTGCATAGCCGTCCGCTTGCTGCTCCAGGCCGCGCGCGGTGAGCACGATCGCTTCCGGTGCCTCCCCGTACTTCCGTGCCGCCAAACGGATCTTCTCAGCCGGCACGTCGGTCATCCGGACGATCTCGTCCATATCCATCGCTTCCACGTGCCGTTTCCATTCGGCAAACCCAACCGTCCGCTCGCGCACGAACGCTTCATCGATATATCCTTCTTCGATCAACACTTTTCCTACACCGACGGCCAATGCCGCATCCGTTCCCGGCTTGAGCGGCAGATGCAAATCGGCCAACGCCGCCGTTTTCGTTTCCCGCGGATCCACCACGATGAGAAACGCTCCGTTTTTCTTCGCTTCGTAAACATACGGCATCAACGTCGGCTGGCATTCGCCGATATTGGTCCCAACCAAAATGATCGTCTGAGCCAGCGGAATATCGGACAACGGATTCGTCAACCCGCGGTCAAGGCCGAATGCGTCGTTCATCGCAGCCGCAGCCGCCGACATGCAAAAGCGGCCGTTGTAGTCAATATGCCGTGTCTTGAGCGCCACGCGGGCAAATTTCCCAAGCAAATACGCCTCCTCGTTCGTCAAGGATCCGCCGCCGTAAACAGCAAACGCATCGACTCCATCTTTCTTTTGAATCGAGATGATTCGTTCCACGATTAGCGAAAGCGCCTCCTCCCAACTGACGCGCACAAACCGGCCGTCCACTTTGGCAAGCGGAAACAACAGCCGCTCGGGATGCAAAGCGTGCTGGTGAGCGTTGATCCCCTTTAAACAAAGGCGGCCGTTGGACGTCGGGTTGTCGATCGGGACCGCCTTGTAGCGGCGCCGTTCTACAATCCGCTCCTCCACCAGCTGAAGTGTGCACTGGACGCTGCAAAACGGACATTGGGTCGCGGCGGCCGTTTCCGACGCCCGTTCTTTTTCCTTGGCGCGAAAGTAGCGCAGCAATTCATTCGTCATCGTCATTCACCCGTTTCCTGCAACTCGACATATACACAGCCGTCTTCCACCGTCGCGCGGTACGTTTTGACGCACCCTTCATCCGGCGCCTGCGCCTGACCGTCTCTTAAGCAAATTTTCCAATCATGAAGCGGGCAAAACACATACTCGCCGCTGACAATGCCTTGCGACAGATCCCCTCCTTTATGCGGACAACGGTTTTCGACGGCGTATACTCGATCATCTTGGGTACGGAATAAAGCAAGCTCCAGCACCCCGATGTGCACGCATTTTCCAAGCCGTTTCGGCAACTGTTCGATTGTTCCCACTTTTACTCTCATCATCACTTCATCTCCTCGCATGGATGCATAGTCAAGCGCCAACCTGTCGGGCAGCCTTTTTTCTCTCCGCTAAAATGCTGGATAACGCCGGACGGCGGAAGCAACCGGCTTTTTTGCCCGCCCGTCTTTCCGTCCGCCGCCATTCCCTTTCATTCGACCGGCACCGGCTCTTTGTCGCCGAGATCGCAGAACAACGTTTGTTGCAGTCTCTCGTTTTCGACGATTTCCCGCCACGGATCTTTTGTCGCCGAAAGGGCTTTGTGAAGCCGTTCAAGCAGCGCGCGGCGCATTTCCACATCGAACAGCACTTCGCGGATATGCTCAAGTCCGACGCGCTCGACCCATTTGGACGTCCGCTCCAAATAATGCGCGGACTCCCGGTAATATTGCAAAAACGCGCCGGTCATCTCCATCACTTCTTCTTCCGTCTTGACCGTGCAAAGCAAGTCAGCCGCACGCAAATGGGTGCCGCCGTTGCCGCCGACATAAATTTCCCAGCCCCCCTCCACACCGACAACGCCAACGTCTTTAATGCCCGATTCGGCGCAGTTGCGCGGGCAGGCGGACACCGCCATTTTCACTTTATGCGGCGTTTTCAGCCGTTCAAATGTTTGTTCCATCCGGATGCCAAGCCCGGTCGAATCTTGCGTGCCAAAGCGGCAAAACTGCTTGCCGACGCACGTTTTCACCGTCCGCAGCGCCTTGGCGTAGGCGTAGCCGGACGGCATGCCGAGATCGGCCCAAATGCGCGGCAAATCTTCTTTTTTCACTCCAAGCAAGTCAATGCGCTGCCCTCCTGTGAGCTTAATCATCGGTACGTTGTATTTTTCTGCGACATCGGCAATTTTCCGCAGCTGCTCGGCTGTCGTCACCCCGCCGTACATGCGCGGCACAACGGAGTACGTGCCATCCGCCTGGATGTTGGCATGCAGCCGCTCATTGACAAACAACGATTCCACTTCTTCGTCGTACTCACCCGGATACAACATGCCTAAGTAATAATTGAGCGCCGGACGGCATTTGGAACAACCTTCTTCTTTTTTCCATCCCAATACGCTCATGACTTCTTTGACCGTCATCAGCCGTTTTTCTTTGATCGCTGCAATCACTTCCTCACGGCTTAAGTTCGTGCAGCCGCAGATCGTTTCTTTCACCGTATACCGATTCACTTCTTCACCGAGCATATGCTCAAGCAGTTCGGCGACAAGCCCTTTACACCCGCCGCATGAGCGGGACGCGTTCGTATAGTCGCGCACCTCAGCGACCGTCTTGAGCCCGTGTTCGGCAATCGCCTGACAAATCGCACCTTTTGTCACCCCGTTGCAGCCACAGACGACATCGGTATCCGCCATCGTCGCCACAAGGCTTTCTTTTCCTCCCGATGAAGCTGGCGCCAATAACGAAAGAGAAAGCGCCTCAAGCGAATCACCGCGCTGGATCATATCCAATAGTTTTCTTCCTTCGCTCGTATCGCCAAACAGCACGGCGCCAACGATTTTCCCTTCGCGAACGACGACTTTCTTGTACACCGAGCGCGCTTCATCATACAACTTGATCGATTCCGTGCCCTCACCGTCCATAAACTCGCCGGCTGAGAACACATCGACGCCTGACACTTTCAGTTGAGTCGAGACAACCGACCCTTCGTACGACTTTCCTTTTCGGCCGCAAATCACTTGTGCCAGCACTTTCCCCTGCTCATAAAGCGGAGCGACGAGCCCATAAACAACACCGCGATGTTCCGCGCATTCACCGACCGCGTAAATGTGCGGCACATTCGTTTCTAAATAATCGTTGACGATAATCCCTCGATTCACCGCGATTCCGCTTCTCCGCGCTAAATCAACATTCGGACGAATGCCGACCGCCATCACCACCAAGTCAGCGGCAATGGACGTACCGTCCTTAAATCGCACTCCTTCCACGCGGCCGTTGCCGAACAATTCGGCCGTCTCTTTGCGAAGCAAAAAGTTCATCCCTTGTTTCTCGAGTTCCCGCTGCAACAGCTTCGAAGCGGTCGGATCAAGCTGACGCTCCATTAAATAATCGAAGATATGGATGACATCGACGTCCATCCCTAAGTTAAGCAGGCCGCGCGCGGCCTCTAAACCAAGCAACCCCCCGCCGATGACCGCCGCTTTTTTGTACGTCTTCGCATATTCGATCATCCGCTCGCAATCTTGGATATCGCGAAACGCCGTCACCCCAGGCAAATCCGCCCCCGGCACCGGCAAGATAAACGGGTTCGAGCCCGTAGCTAAAATCAATTCATCGTATTCGACTACCCGCCCGCGGTCGGTCCGGACGAGCTGCTCTTCGTGATCAATGTCCGTCACCGTTTCGCCAGCAAACAGTCGAATGCCGTTTTGTTCGTACCATTCCCAACTGTTCAAGGTAATCTCATCAATGGACGTATCCCCTTGCAACACCTTGGACAACAAAATCCGGTTATAGTTCGGATGCGGCTCGCTGCCAAAAATCGTAATCTCAAACGCCTCACGATTGAGTTTTAAAATCTCCTCGATGCAACGAACTCCCGCCATGCCGTTGCCGACTAACACTAATTTTCGTTTCATGTCGTCATCCCTCCGCCTTCGTTCGATGTTACGCAATTTCGCTGTCAACGGTGCAGCCATAGCCGGATCACCATCACCATCAACTCCCACAGCCCGATCGCTCTTGTTTGCGGCATCATCATGTTCCTCCTTTGCCTTGGTTGTGCACATCATATCACGTAAAAAACGAAGTATGCATTTTATTTGTAAACTTATATAACATATTTTTAACATTAAAAATGAATAATGGCATAAAAAATCAGATCAATATACGGATGTATCATAATAAAGTGACTTTTTATTACATGAAAATGCGCACAAAAAAGCGGCTTCCGCTCGATCATGCGAAGGCCGCTTCTCGTTGGAGGTTGCTCATAGGGGATCATCAGTGGATCGGGCGGGACGCGAACAGCTCATCAATGATTCGCGCATAGTGGTCAATGCGCCGCTCAAGCTCATCCACTTGCTGCTCAAGCCGGGTCATATATTGGCGAAAGGTCATGGGAACGCCGTGCCGCTGTTCAAGCCGCTTCTCGATTTGCTGCCGCTCGCCGCAGACGGACACGAAAATGCGCATCTCGCGGCCAAACACCTCGCGCACCGTCTCGCCGATCAGTTCGCCGTATCTGATTTGCAGCCATTCACATTGAATCTCGTTCACACATTCGATAATCAGCCAGTCTTCATCCACCGTCGCAGACGTCGATGCGAACCAAGCATCAAAAGAGGCGCCAGACAATTTTTGCGCGAGCTTGGCTTTGACCTGTTCCCACAACAGCGTATGTTCCTTCACTTCTCTTCCTCCTTCCGCTAGAAAATGAGCAAAACTCAACAGTGATGGGACGAAACGATGCAAAACGAAGAATTCGTAATAAGAAAACATGACGTTTGCGTCGCGCTATGGGCGAAGTTCACCATTCGCTCCCCTAGAAGGCTGGTGAAAAACCGCGGATTCCCTTCATTAATCGAGAATGAGTGAAAAGCAGAAACGATGCAACAAGGTTTTTCTAGTTGAGAAATGACATTGTAAAGCCGTATCCACGATGAAATCACCAGCCTTCTAGAAAGCGGGGGATGTTGGGCAACATACGGCCAGACTTCACTATTTTTCACCGAAAGAAACCTTATCGAATCCGTTTTTTTTGGACAACATGCCGCTGCTTGGCGTCCGGTAACCATCGGTTCATTAGCCTTCTAGAAGGCTGATCAAAACCTCTTTGGCAGCCGCCTTCTTCCCTATTCGTTCGGCTGCCAAAGATGCTCACGCAACGCGCTGCGAATGTCATCCGGAATCCGTTCAGGACGTCCCGTCTCAAAATTGAAATTGACATACACCGCCCGTCCTTTGGCGCAAACCGCCCCATTTTGATGGATTTCCTCATAAATCGTCAGGCTTGTGTTGCCAATACGCTCAATACCGGTGTACACTGTCACATCTTGTCCGTAATACATTTGATTGACATAGTCGACTTCCATGCGGATGATTACCATCCGCCAGCGCCGAAACGACAAATCCGGCGTAAACAGTTTGAAAATTTCATGCCGACCGGCTTCAAACCAAACAGGCACCGTCGTGTTGTTAATATGACCGACACCGTCCGTTTCCGACACGCGCGGCGTGATGACCGTCGTAAACATCCTCTTTCCTCCCTAAAAACACCTCAAATGTATTCCAGCTCGTTGTCGTTCTCTTTTTGTCGAATCGAGACGATTGATGTATATTCGTTCGCTTCAAGAGGCGAAAATTCCTTCTTCACCGTCAAGAAAATGCGGAAAATGTTGCCTTTTGAGCGAAAAAAGCCGTAAACCCAAACATGGAAAACCACTTTCGCTTTCCAAACAAAAAAATACAGGAGCCAACCAACAGCCCCTGTATTTCTTCCTCATTCTTGGTTCGGCTCGACGATCGTCCCGGCAAACGCGGCTTCGTAAATCGCGCGGATGTCGGCTTCCAACAGCGGCATCGGACTGCGGGCGAGCAGCCGTTTCTGTTGAACGGCATCCTTCGTCAAGCTTTCTAACGCGCTTTCCGGGATGCCGAATCCGCCCAGCGTCTTCGGAATGCCGACGTCGGCGATGATGCGCTCGAGCTCCTCGACGCACCGATACGACGCTTCCACTTCGGACAAAAAGCTCGAGTTGCCGCCGAGCGCGTTTAAAATATCAGCCATTCGTTTCGTGCAACTTTGACGGATGTAGCCCATCACATACGGCAAAAGCACGGCGTTCGATTCGCCATGGGCGATATGAAACTGTCCGCCGAGCGGATACGCGAGCGCATGCACGCCGGCCACCCCGGCGTTGAAAAACGCCAAACCCGCTAGGTAACTACCGTTCGCCATATCCGTGCGCGCCTGTTTGTCCGTTCCGTTTTCCACCGCTTTGCGCAATGAGCGGGAAATGAGGCGCATGGCCGCGATCGCCAACCCATCCGATGTCGGGCTCGCGTTGACCGATACGTACGCTTCAACCGCATGGGTGAGCGCATCAATCCCGGTTGCAGCCGTCACCCGCGGCGGAACGGAAACGGTCAGCTGCGGATCGACGATGGCCACATCGGCCAACAAGTAATCGTGCGTCACGACATCTTTTGTCGTTTCTAAGGACAAGACAGAGATGTTCGTCACTTCCGACCCGGTGCCTGATGTCGTCGGAATCAAAATTTTCGGCAGCCCTTTTTTCTCGAGCGCCCGCGTTCCCGTCAAGTTTAGGTAGTCGGCGACCGAACCGTCATGCACCGCCAAAACGGCCGCCAATTTCGCCAAATCCAGCGCGCTGCCGCCGCCGACGCCGATGACAAGATCGAATTCCCCATCGCGGGCAAACGCCACCGCCTTTTCCCCTGTCGCAAGCGGCGGCTCGGGCACAACGTCTGTATAGACGTGCACACTGTACCCTGCTTGCCGGAGCGGAGACGTCACTTGCTCGACAAGGCCGATTTTCTCAAGCATTGGGTCAGTAATCACTAAAATTTGTTTCGCTCCCAACCGCTTCACTTCCGGAACCAAATGCTTAAGCGCCCCCCAGCCGACATGGCTGAGCGGCGGAAACACAATGCGGGCTACGGTCATGGTTCACTCTCCCCCTTATTCAACATTTTTTATAGGAATAATGGACACCGTACCGTATTGGAACAAACGACTTCCTGGTTCACCTGCTCGCGGCAACGCAACACAAGCTAAAATGCACGATCTTGCCAAGCCTCCTCCAGCTCCCGCTTCAGTTCCTCGACAAGCTCCGCCGCCGGAAGTTCCCGCGCCAGCCGGTATCCTTCTCCAGCCCAAAGCGACATCCGTTCCGGATCGCCCGCCTTGGCGGCGGCAGCGCGCAGCGGCTTCGTCATATGGTGCACGTGCGGATACGCCGCCGGCGCTAGATCGCGATATTCGGCCATAAAGCGGTTCGCCAGCCCGCGCGCCGGCCGGCCGGTAAACGCCCGTGTCACAGCCGTTTCGGTAAACCGCGGATCGGCAAGCGCTTGCTTATGGAGCGGATGCGCCCCGCTTTCCGGGCAGCGCAAAAACGCCGTCCCAAGCTGCACCGCGCTCGCCCCTGCTTTGAGCGCCGCCGCAATGCCGCACCCGTCCATGATCCCGCCCGCCGCCACAAGCGGGAGCCGAACCGAAGCGCGCACGTCGGCCAACAGCGGGAACAACGCGATCGCCTCATCCTGCTTTGGATCGTTGCGAAACGATGCGCGATGCCCGCCCGCTTCCGCCCCTTGCACACAAAGGGCGTCCGCGCCGGCTTCAGATGCAATGTGGGCCTCTTCCACCGATGTCACCGTCACGATCACAAACTCCCCAGCTTTCTGCAAGGCGGCGATCACCGCTTTGTCCGGGCAGCCAAACGTGAAGCTCGCGACCGGCACCCGCTCCTGAAGCAGCACATCCAGTTTCGCCTCCCAATCATCGTCCGTTACAGAAAACTTATAAGGCTTTATAAGATAGTTAAAAATCTTATAAAGACCTATGTTTCTTTCCTTGTTCATCGCACCCGATTTCGCCAAAGCTACTCTCGTTTGATGTGGTGCTCCGAAGGCTTAAACTCCCCACTAACGAATGGGTACATGTCAATAACCGCTTTTCGTGCTAGGCTATTGACTTACCATATTTTTTTAAGTTTATACTTGCGTTTACATCCCTATCTATTTTATTTCCACATTCATCGCATACAAACGTTCTTTCTGATAAAGAAAGTTTATCTTTTACAGCCCCACAATGGCTACAAGTTTTAGACGAAGGAAAGAATCGATCGGCAAGTATCAACTTGACCCCATTCCAAACACACTTATATTCCATTTGCCTTTTAAACTCGTGGAATGTTTGCTCTTGGATGGCTTTCGATAGCTTTCTGTTCTTTAGCATTCCATGAGTATTTAAGCTCTCCATGACTACATACTCTGGCTTGGTTTTCACCAAAGATGCAGTGATTTGATGAATATAATTGTGCCTGATGTGTTTCAGCCTTCGGTAGGTCTTTCGAACAAGGAATTCCAACTTCTTTATATTGTTTGTTTTTCTGTAACGGTATTCACCTCCTTCTGTTTTTATTTTATTTTTCTCATATTTCCTTGACCGTTTGCGTTGCAACCGTTTCAGCCTTTTCTCCAACTTCTTCACTTTGTTTGATTTGTTTATATTGCGAAACCTCTGCCCGTTGCTAACGACAGCTAAATGTTTCACCCCTAAATCGATGCCTATGCCATCAGTATAATTTGGACTCTTGTTTTCGACTTGTTCTACTCCTACAGTGAGCCACCAGTTTATTCCGTCAAATATGATTCTTGGGTTGAAATATTTTATATTACTCCCTGTTGGTATTCTGCCTTTTTCAGCCAACTTAACATTATTCAATGTTTGCTTGTTCTTTTTCTTCGAAGTAGTCAACTTTTCCAGTTTTACATGCGTTTTTGTGATTTTTATTTTTGCTGTGTCCTGATAAAAACTTGGTTTACTTCTCTTTTTTGACTTAAATTTTGGAAACTTTGTCCTGCCTTCAAAGAAGTTTTTGTACGCTTGACAAGCATCTTTAATCGCTTGTTTTGTTATATTATTTGAGTAATGGTTAAGCCAAGCGTATTCTTTTTGCTTTTTTAATTGTGTCAATATTTTTCTCAATTCACGATCGTTTAAAAACGTTCCGCCATTTTTGTAGTTTTCTTGTTGTGTAGCCAACGTCCAATTATATGCCCATCGGGATACGCCTGCACACTCAAATAACTTTGTTCTTTGCTTATTGTTTGGTAAAAGCATGACTTTATAAGTCTTGATCATCTTTTACCAACTCCTGAATCATTTTCTTGGCTTTATTCGCTCTTTTCCCCTGCAATTTACAACGAAACATTGTGATTATTTGAATTAAATCTTCAACTAACTCTCGCTTTTCTGTTTTTTCTGTGTTGTCTATTACTTCAATAGTAGTTCCATACTTTTGGCAAATATTTTCTATTAACTCATACCCAAACCTAACCAATCTGTCTTTGTATAGAATAACTACTTTCTCAACTTCTGAATTCGTTATCATATCAATTAATTGATTTAATCCTTTTTTTGTTGTAATTAATTTCGCTTCCTATGTCAGTTATAATTTCAAACCGATAACCTCTTGCGATCATGTATTCTTTAACATATTGAACTTGTCTTTCTAAATCATCTTTTTGTTTGTTACTTGATACTCTGCAATAGCCTACAATTTTTCTTTCTCGTTCAATGTTTTTTATACCAAGAAAATGATTGAGCTGTTCTTGTGAGTAATATCTAAACCCCGATGGCGCAACATATGCAGGTTTTAATACACCAGATTTATCCCAATTTCTTAATGTGTGCTCTGTTTTCCCTATTAGTTTGGCAAATTGTCCTATACTGTAATACTTCACAATTATCACCTATATACATAGTTTTTATAAATTGTATATAGAGTTTTACGAAATTTTATAAATTTATTTCAACTGTGTGTCACCTCCCATTTCGGCTCGCCGACTGTTGCGCCGAGCCGTTCCGCCTCAGCCGCCAATACGGCGCGATAGCGGCCAAGCGCCTCTCCATCGACCACTTTATCCCCCGGCACAAACACATTCACCCCAAATGGACGGTCCGTTAGCGCCCGCAACTTGTGAATTTCTGTCCTCATCGCTTCCGCCGTCTTGTACCCGCCAGCCAAAAACCCAAGCCCCCCGGCGTTCGACACCGCCGCAGCCAGTTCGGGCGTTGACACGCCGCCTGCCATCGGCGCCTGGATGATGGGGACGGGAAGTGTAGAGAACATGATTGATCTCCCCTCTCCTATCCGTAACTGCCGTATCTTCGTTGACTTCCCTTTACTCTTTCGTGCTCCGCGCAGGGAATTCCTGCCTCTTAGCGAATCAATATGTCTAGAAGGACGGTGAAAAACCTTCACTTCCCCATCAAACCGTGATTGCGGAAAGAAGCAAAGACTAGGTTTTGTGCGGCTTATCGATTGGAGAAAATGCATTCCCTCACATCAATCACCATCCTTCTAGTTGTCATCCGAGTCAAAGAAACAGGGAAGATTTTTAAACTTTTTTGAATGTCCAGGTTTCGCCCTCCCCTTTCCCGTTCTCCTTTCGACAAACCTAGCGGGTCATCTTGCTTGAACAAACAAAAAAACTCCCCAAGCCGCCAATGGGTTCGGGGAAGTTTTGCCGTCACGGGCGAAACGCCTTTAGTCTTTTCGATAGTTCCTTTGTCTGAGGGTAAACCTCGCGGTAAATGGCGAACAGCTCTTTGTATTTCGCCACCGCATCCGGCCGCGGTTCGACGATGGAATCGACTTGTTTGAACGCGTCGGCGCATTCCTTGAGCGAATCAAACCAGCCGACGCCGCAGGCGGCGATCATCGCGGCGCCCAGTCCCGGCCCTTGTTCGTTTTTCAGTTTTTCCACCGGGATGCCGAAAATATCGGCTTGGATTTGCAGCCACTCAGCGCTTTTCGCCCCGCCGCCGATCGAGACGACCGAATCGATCGTTTTGCCGCTCGCTTTGATGATCTCAACCGACTCGTTGAGCGAGAACGTAATGCCTTCGATGACCGCGCGGGCGAAATCCCATTTCGTCTGCGCCGAATCCACGCCGACAAACGACCCGCGAATATCGGCGTCGGCATAAGGCGTCCGCTCGCCGACCAAATATGGCGTAAACAACAAGCCGTTGGCGCCAATCGGCGACTCAGCGGCGCGCTTGACGATCTCGGCAAACGGCACGTCCTCGGCAAACGTCCGCTTCCACCAGTCAAAGCTGTAGCCCGCCGCCAGCGTCACCCCCATAATATAGTAGGCGTTCGGCTCGGCATGGTTGAAGTAATGCACTCGTCCAGCGAAATCTTTTTCCCCGCTTTGCTCATACGCCAAGACGACGCCGGATGTGCCGATGCTTGACATCATCTTCCCTTCCGCCAAAATGCCGGCGCCCACCGCGCCGCAAGCGTTGTCCGCCCCGCCGGCGAACACGTTCACCGACGCCGGCAGCCCGGTCTGTTCCGCCACCTCCGGACGCAGCGTCCCGACCCATGCCGTCGCCTCAACAAGCGGCGGGCAAAGCGAAAGGTCGACATCCACCGCCCGGGCAATCTCCTCGCTCCATGTTTTCTTTTCGATATCCAGCAACAACGTCCCCGCCGCATCGGATACATCCATCGCGATCTGCCCGGTCAAACGGAAACGGACATAGTCTTTGGGCAATAAAAACGTCCGCGCCCGTTCATACAGCTCGGGTTCATGGTTTTTCACCCACAACAGTTTCGGCAGCGTAAACCCTTCGAGCGCCTCATTTTTCGCCGCCGCAAGCAGCGTCTCTCGACCGACTTTCGCTTCAATTTCCCGGCACTCGGCTGTCGTTCGTGTGTCATTCCATAAAATCGCGTTGCGCACGACGTTCCCGTCGCCATCAAGCAACACAAGCCCGTGCATTTGCCCGGAAAAACTCAAGCCCACGACCGACTCCGGAGAAATGCCCGCCGTTTCCCAAACGCAGCGCAACGCCGTAATCGTCTTCTCCACCCAATCGTCCGGGCGCTGCTCACTATAGCCGGAATGCGGCTGGTAGAGGGGATAGGACTCGGTCCATTCCCCTCTGACTTGCCCATTGCGGTCGACAAGCAACACTTTCACCGCACTTGTTCCTAAATCGACGCCAATGACATATTCCACGCTCATCCCTCTTTCACGAACGAGATCCACTCGGCGCGCTGACTTCGAGCAAATATTGATTCAGCAACGTTTTCAAGCGCTCAAGACGTCCGGACGTATTGCGAATGTCGCCAAGCTGCAACGCGTATTGCTCCAGCTTGTGGAAGTCCGCCGTTTCTTCGACGATCTCGCGGCCAATGCCTTCCGTATAGCTTTTGTACCGCTCTTCGATGAATTGTTCAAACACGCGGTCTTCCAGCAAGCGATGGGCGACTTTTAAACCGATCGCAAAGCTGTCCATCCCGGCGATATGTGCGTAGAACAAATCTTCCGGTTCGAACGAGCCTCTCCGCACTTTCGCGTCAAAGTTCAAGCCGCCGCGCCCAAGGCCGCCGTTTTGCAAAATTTCATACATCGCCAACGTCGTCGTATACAAATCGGTCGGGAATTCGTCCGTATCCCAGCCAAGCAGCGTATCACCTTGGTTCGCATCGACCGAACCGAGCATGCCGTGGATGCGGGCGACGCGCAGCTCATGTTCAAACGTATGGCCCGCCAACGTCGCATGGTTCGCTTCGATGTTGAATTTGAAGTAATCCTTGAGCCCGTACGTTTGCAAGAACGCCAGCGCCGTGGCCACGTCAAAATCGTATTGATGCTTCGTCGGCTCCTTCGGCTTCGGCTCGATCAAAAACTGACCGTCAAAACCGATTTCTTTCGCATAGTCGACCGCCATATGCAAGAAGCGGGCCAAATTGTCAAGCTCCAGTTTCATATCCGTGTTCAGCAGCGTCTCATAACCTTCCCGTCCGCCCCAGAACACGTAGTTTTCCGCCCCGAGCCGCTTCGCGATCTCCAACCCTTTTTTCACTTTTGCCGCCGCATAGGCGAACACGTCAGCGTTACACGACGTCGCCGCCCCGTGAACGAAGCGCGGATGGCTGAACAAGTTCGCCGTATTCCAAAGCAGCTTCGTTTTGCTTGTTTTCATGTATTCTTCAATCATATCGACAATTTCATCCAAATTTTTGTACGTCTCGCTGAGCGTTTCCCCTTCTGGAGCGATGTCGACGTCATGGAAGCAGAAAAACGGAACGTTCAGCTTTTCAAACAGCTCAAACGCCGCCTCGACGCGCGCCTTCGCCAGATCCATGCCGCTGTACTTATTCCATGGACGAATCATATTGCCGACGCCAAACGGATCCGACCCATCCCCCGTAAACGTATGCCAATAGGCCACTGAAAAGCGCAAATGCTCCTCCATTGTTTTGTCGCCGACTTTTTCTTCTGGATTATAAAACTTAAACGCCAACGGATTGCGCGACTCCGGCCCTTCATACGCAATCTTGCCGATATTCGGAAAATAAGCCATGCCTAGGTCCCCCTTCATCATGAATCAAGTTCAATCAGCGAAAATGGCTTGCTTCGGTTTTATTATAACGCTTTCACATTTGTTTGTCTATCATATAAACAAAGTATTCTACAATTCTTTGTACAAAAAGTAGTCGAAATCGGCGTAGTTGTTTTGTCCTGAACCGTCCCGGCAATGCATGCCGACAAACGCCCCGGTAAACGCCGCGCGGCTTTTGATATAGTCGTCTGACAGTTTATACGATTCAAAGGTGACGGGAATCTCTCTCCAATTCACCCCATCGAAAGAGTACGCATAGTTGTACGTGGCCGTTTGTACGTTCACCCGTAAATACACATACTCGACATCATCAGGGACGACAATTTCTTGACCGCGCAACGGCTGGTCAACAACAAGATGGTCGCACGCCATTAACTCGAGAATCCGTCCTTTTTCCTCATGCCATGTCAATTGCAGCGTTGTCCAGTTTTGCGTATTATAGTAGTTCACGAGCCCAGCCGATTGTTGGATAGTCGTCGGACGAAACGCGACTTTCGTTTCCGCAACAAAGGTAAAATGCTGCCATCGTCTGGCGACAAACGCCTGCGTAAACCGGGAAGTGAGCGATTCTCTTCCGTACAGCCGCAAATGTCCCGGACGGGCCTTTAAGGTAGCGATGTCTTCCCCTAAAGGAATTCGTAATGTTTGAAAATGGTGGTTTAATGTATCACCATCAAAATCATCTTTTTCATCGTAATCGTTTTCCCACGGAACTTCTTTAACGTTCGGCCCGTCAATTTCTAACGAAGGACCGTTTCCCCCGACCACATAAGGCCATCCATTTTTCCATTCAAGCCGCTGAATCGCCGTTTCACGTCCGAGCGGACAATAACCGCGATGTTCGAGCAGCGGCTGGCCCTCCCTTGGTAGCGGCCGGCCGGTTAAGTGCACGAGAAACCACTCATCCGTATGAGTATGGACAATCGAAGCATGACCAGCCTTTTGCAGCGGGTTGCGCGGATAAGGCCAAGACGTAAGCAACGGATTGTCCGGATGCATCTCATATGGCCCATAGAGCGAGGTTGACCGGGCAATCGTTGCCGCATGGTTGTACCGCGTCCCCCCTTCCGCCGTCAATAAATAATAATACCCATTGATTTTATACAAATGAGGTCCTTCTGTAATTCGCAGGTCTGTTCCTTTGAAAATGATCTTCGGCTCACCAACCAATTTTTTCTGTTTCACACTGTATTCTTGTAGCACAATACCATAAAACGGGTGGTGGCCGACCCGATGATCCCAATACATGTTCACCAAGTATTTTTTTCCATCCTCATCGTGAAAGAGAGACGGGTCAAACCCAGAGCTATTCAAATAAATCGGATCCGACCATTCGCCATCGATCGTATCACACGTCACGAGATAGTTATGGCCATCTTTCCACTGTCCTTCGACGACTTTCACATCCGTATAAATAAGCCAAAATTTCCCGTCGCTATACGACAAGTGCGGAGCCCAAATTCCTCCAGAATCCGGATTTCCTATCATATTCAATTGACTTAACCGGTTTAACGGGCGCGCTACTAAACGCCAATTTTTTAAATCTTTCGAATGGTAAATTCTCACCCCAGGGAACCATTCGAACGTCGAAACGGCAATGTAATAATCATCTCCCACCCGGCAAATGGACGGGTCGGGATGAAAGCCGGTTAAAATAGGGTTTTTGATTTTGGCCATTTCTAATCCTCCTAAAAAGATGAAATTTAACCTTTTCGAAGAAAGGCGTCCATGAGCAGGCATTGCCTGCCAACTAGTCATGAACATCATTGCTCATGGATCGCCTCCCCCTGCTTCTAAGTGAAAATCAATGAAACCTTACTTACCTAAGCTTTAATAAATACCGTTTTAATCGATGTGAAAAACTCGATGGCCGCCTGCCCTTGTTCCCGTGAATGGGAGCTCGATTGCTTCATTCCGCCAAACGGCGCTTGAAACTCGACTCCTGCCGTTTCTGCGTTGACTTTGATCAGCCCTGCCTCAATGTCTTTAATAAATTCCAAAACATTCCCAATATTCTTCGTATAAATCGAGGCGCTCAATCCGTACTCCGTATCATTCGCAAGCTGAATGGCCTCTTCAATGCTGTCCACTTGAATCAACGCCAGTACAGGGCCGAAGATTTCTTCGCGGGCAATCGTCATTTGGATATCGACGTCTTCAAAAATCGTTGGCTCGACATAAAAGCCGTTGGCCAGTTCTCCTTCGAGGCATCGGTTGCCACCGTAAATGAGCTTGGCTCCTTCTGCCTTTCCTTTTTCAATATAGGACAAAACCGTATGGAATTGCGATTCGCTCGCGCACGGCCCCATCCATGTTTCAGCGTCCAGTCCGTTTCCAATTTTCAGCTGCTTCACCCGTTCGAGAAGTTTTTCTTTAAACGCCTCATACACTTCCCGCTCAATAAAGACACGGCTCGTCGCTGTACATTTTTGTCCTGTCGAACGCAAACCGCCGCTGATCGTGCCTTCGACCGCCAGTTCCAAATCAGCATCTTTAGCCACAATGACCGGGTTTTTTCCGCCCATCTCGAGCTGATATTTGGCCCCGCGCTCAAACGCCGCTCTTCCCACTTGCTTTCCAACCGTGTTCGAACCGGTGAACGTGACGCCATCAATTCCCGGGTGATTCGCGATCCCTTGGCCAATGACCGATCCGGAACCGCAAACCATATTGACGACCCCTTTTGGGAAACCTGCCTCATGGAAGCATTCGATCACCTTCGCCGCCGTCACCGCCGTTTCGCTTGCAGGTTTGAGCACAACCGTATTTCCATACACAAGCGCCGGCGCCATTTTCCAGATTGGAATCGCCACAGGAAAATTCCATGGTGAAATGACCCCAATGACTCCGAGCGGAACGCGGGTCGTAAACAGGAGCCCCTCGCTGTCGCTCGACGGGATCACATCACCGATTTTTCGGACCCCTTCCCCCGCATAGTAACGCAGTATATGAACGCCTCTCATCGTCTCCGCTTTTGCTTCTGCCAGAGTTTTTCCCATTTCCCTTGTCATCGTTTCGGCAATGTCCTGAAGACGTTGTTCTAAAATTTGAGCCGCTTTATACAAATACTCCCCTCGCTCGACTCCAGATCGTTTCCACCATGCTGTTTGTGCCTCTCTCGCTGCAGCCACTGCCTCATTTAAATCCTCTAGCGTCGAACGTTGAACGTATCCGACGATGTCATGTCGATTCGCCGGATTGATGCTCGGTTCTACGTTATTGCTCACTGAGCTGACCCACTTGCCGTTAATGTAGTTCAAATACGTTTTGATTTCCGTTTGTACCGTCATCTTCTCTTCTTCCCTTCTGCTTTTAACTTTTATTAGCAACGGCTTGTTGGGTTAACGATTTAACCGGATTGGACAACACCCCAATACTAGGGATCTCAATTTCAATTCGATCCCCGTCTTCAAGAGTGAACTGATCCGGTGGGACAATACATGTTCCCGTCAACAATACTGTACCGTCGAACACTTCATTGTCACGCATCAGGAAAGACACTAACTCATCGTATCTTCGTTTCAACTGTTTAGTATTGGCTCTCTCTTCCACAACGAGTTGATCATTGCGATAGATGCGGCAAATGATTGGCAGGTTATATGGATCTTCCACCGTCTCCGCAAGGCGGATGGCAGGTCCAATGGCGCATGAATGTTTCCATATTTTCGCTTGCGGCAAATACAGCGGGTTTTCCCCCTCGATGTCCCGACAGCTCATGTCGTTCCCAATCGTATAACCAACAATTTCGCCTTCCTTCGTAATCACCAGCCCTAACTCGGGCTCAGGAATTTGCCAGTTCGAATCGCTCCGCAAATAAATGGGGGCGTTCGGGCCGACCGTTCGGGCCGCGGTGGATTTAAAAAAGATCTCCGGCCTTTCCGCGTTATATACCCGATCGTAACACGTTTCTTGGCCCGCTATTTTTTCTGATGTTTCATAGTTCCTTGCCTCACGGCTTTTTTCATAGGTGACTCCCGAAGCCCATACCTCAGGGGCGACAATCGGAACGAGCAGATTCAGCTCGGCCATCTCGTTTTCAATTCCTTGTTTCCCGCTAATGAATGTTTGGATGTAGCGAAAAGTCGACATTTGGTGATGTTTGGCCTCGCGGACCACATCCATGAAATCCGTAAACGGAAGTGGATGCACGACATTGTCATCCGTCACCGCAGCCAATACAACACGTGAATCTTCTGCATAGCGGATCACTCTCATAAGCCTCTCCCCTTATTTGTTTTATATTAAAAAACTCTGTTTTATCGTTTTGTCAGAAAGAAATGGCCGTATTACACTGACAAATGGCCTTGTTGGACGTATCCCATTTCTTTCGAGATTTGTTCCGCTGCCCTTTGCAGCAGGTGAATTTCCTCGTTTAGCACGGTATCATTCACTTTAGCAGAAGACCGGAGTATACTTGACCGTATGGGAGACTGAAAAGCATAAATCACTTCGGTCCACCCATTACGATTTTTTCACTGTCGGAAGAATGATATCCCTTTTGTAATCATATACCGCCTCTTCGGCAATATGGAGCGGGACAACCCCATGGGCAGCGTCGGTATGCCCGATTAGCCGGTTGCTTGCCGCAATGCGCCGTTGACGTTGACGCATGTTGGCCATGCGTTGGTTGGCGATTTCCGCTCTCTCCTGTTTTACCCTTTCAAACTCGAAGACTAGTTTCCCATGTTGGAACGCTCCTTCATTGACAAATTCGATTTTCCGTTCGCGAAGGCCAATATATAGAAGATCTCCTGTCTTTAAGTACAAAATCCCTCCGCCGCGAATGGCTTCAGGAGTCATATGCCCGATAGCTGCCCCGTATGTGACACCGGAATAACGTCCATCGCTGATTAGCGTCGCGATCCGTTTTAACTGTCGGTTCGCATTAATATGCTGCATCGGGGTGAACATTTCCGGCATGCCGAACGCCTCCGGTCCTTGGCCAGCGATGACCACCGCGATTTTCAACGCCCCTTCTTTCGCCATGGCATCAAACAAGTCATCATATTCGCGCTCTTTCCATTCCTCAAACAAGTGCGGGGCGTTATGTTTCAATGCAGCGATCAAGCTCTGATGATGGAAACAGCGGCTCTGTTTCAACTTTTCAAGCAAGTCAACATCAAGCAGCCCCTCATTCGCCTCGTCCTCATTTTCGTAATATAGGACAAAAGCAATTTTCTTATCAAATTCATCTATTTGTTTTGTCGACATGCCGCTGATTTTCACGACCGCACTTTCAAAGAAATTCCCCGATAGAACATCGACTCCGCTGAACGGCCGTCTCGGTTTGGACAAAATGATGGGGTTGGTTTGAACATTCTCGGCTGGTAGCTGAGCCTGATTGACGGCCAGTCTTTCCCGCCAAGTCGTCCCGGTGACGGTTGGGGCATCGATATCCATCGGCACCCCATTGCTCATTAATTCGTAGAATACCGTTTCCATTCCCCTTATTTTCCCGCTGCAGCATTGGACCGCCAACGCGAAAATATCTCTTCCTTCGGTTAAGCTGTAGTCAAATAAATCAGGAACGGGCACTTCGTGGTGAATGCGGTCGTACTCCCACAAATCGAACCGGTATCCCCCATAAAGCATGGCCGCGACAATATGCATCATAATGTTCGTTGATCCGCCGGTAGCGCTATGAATGCGAATCGCGTTTTTAATGTTGGCCGCCATAAGATTGGCCACTCCATACACCGGGTCATTCATTAAATGAGCCAAGCTGTCGAAGGCCGCGTTAATCTGTTCTTGTGTCGGCGGAGCCGCCAACAGTTCCAAAGCAGGATGAATCAAGCCTAATCCAGCGATCAAATGCCGAGAGCTGTTGCCGGTTCCGTTAAAGGCGCAAACGCCGCCTTGGCTGTCGCATGTCGCTACGGCCAATCGTTTTTCATAGTCTTCGTGCTGCTCTTTTGTAATGATTCCTTTTCCTCTTGCCCGCTCGAGCACCCCTTGGAAAGCAGTATTGGAGGTACATTGCAAAATATATGCCAGTGCATCCCGCAAATCGTACGCGATGTCTTCTTCCCCGGCTAATTCCGCCCGATGGGCGACTTCCTCCAGTTCGGCATACAACTCGGGCGGAATCGTCCCTCCTTTTAATACATGCGCCGGCGCAAAGGTGGCGAAGAAAGGTGCCTCTCCCCGTTCCCGGCGGACACGGTCAAGATGCGCCAAGGCGCTGACCACACCGAGCGGCTGCTTGTCGCATCCTTGAATGACAAAAGCGCCGTGGTAGCTGTGAGCTTCCAGCTGGTTCACGATCATTTGCGCCACCGCATTGCGGCTTTGCAGCGAGTAGCTCATTCCTTGGTTGCTCTGCGCCGTTCCGTCGCACATGACCGGTGTCGAAAATTGAAACGGCACTCCCCCATTTTGCCAAATCCGAATGGCTGCCCGGGCAATCGTTTGAAAATCCATGATATGCGCAGGATGATCCGGCGATCCCCCTATAATCGCAATCCGGGGGGCGTTATGGTGCAGCCGATCGTAGATTTCCTCCAACGTCCAGTCTGGCTGTACCCCTTTTAACTCGGAACCTAAAATTTGTTTTGAACGGTCGAGCAACCCGGCTACACATATCGGCTCATTGGCCTTCCCTTGAACATTATCGCGGTATGGGTTAACCTTACATTCAATATGGGAGTACTTAACAGTTGACATAATAGTTGCCCCCCTTCGAAAACCATAGAGAATCCCTATTTATTCTGTACGATGAAGAGACTCTCTAAAAATTTGAGCATCATAATTTGTATGAAAACCATTGTCTGTGAATCGTCATTTTCATCATCGTGATTGTACCCTACAACAAACACAACGGCATCGGCTGTTTTTGCCAGTTCTTTTGCCTTAAGCAAATCCTGTCCATCACAAAACATCACTTCGCTATTTGCTACAATTTTTTATCCCTTCTAAAGGTGTTACAACATACTTTGGAGATACTCTGCTTGATCCATGATCACCTATATTTCCCTGGTTTCCAAGTTTTCCAATAACAGCGATGCGTTTTGTTTTCTCTTTTGAAAATGGTAAAACATTTTGATCGTTTTTCAAAAGAGTCATTGACTTTTCTACCGCTTCCAAAGCCAAGGCAATATGTTCCTTGCAACCAATTAGGTCCCTTGTACTCTTTATTGTCTGCCTCTGTAAATGCGAGCAATGTTCGGACAATGCGCAATGCAGCCTTGTTAATTGTCTCTTCGCTTACTTGGCCATTTTTGACGACTTCCACAAGTTTTTCGCCAAAGTATTTCGTATGGCACATTTCAATATCCATTCCACCATTGGCCGCTTCAACTGTATCTTTTACTCCCCAAATAAAGTCGCTGATTACAAACCCATCAAAATCCCACTTATCCTTTAAAACGTGATTCAGGAGATAATCACTATGTCCACAATGCACCCCCTGGTACAAGTTATAAGCGCTCATGACACAGGCAGCACCTGCATCAATACAGTCTTTGAAATGAGCTAGATACACTTCACGTTCTGTCCGTTTATCCGCTTTAACATTCACTTTAAATCTTGCATTTTCCATACTGTTGAAAGCATAATGCTTGACGCAAGCAATTACGTTTTCCCTTTGAACTCCTTTAACTAGTGCCGATCCCATTGCTCCCAAATTGATGGGCGATATTGTTTGTTCACTTTCACAACTTCGTCCTCCTATATCTTTTTATTGTTTTGTTGCAACGAACCCTTTTCTCCTCATCTTCTTAACCCTTTACAGATCCCGCCGCGATCCCTTTTACAATTTTCTCCTGAGCCACAAAGTATACTAATAGTAAAGGTAGGCTTCCTAATGTCAATGCCGCCATTATTCCTGGTACATTGACAGAAAATTCACCATAGAATTCCCTCAGCCCTAACGGTAAAGTTGCATTCTCTTTTGAATTTGTTAAAACTAATGCAAAAATAAACTCATTCCAAATATGAATAAAGTTATAAATGGCCACCGTTGCCACAGCCGGTTTTAAAAGCGGGAACAAAATTTTCCAAAACAACCTAAACTGACCGCAGCCATCAATTTTGGCCGATTCCTCTAATTCAGCAGGGATATCCTGAAGGAATTGCGTAAAAATAATAACAGACACAGGTATCGCAAATGCAACATATGGACCAATTAATCCCCAAATCGTATCATACAACCCAATGTTAATCGTTAACAAATAAATTGGTATCAATGTGGTATGGATCGGTATCATCATTCCGATCAGAAAAAGGATGAAAATAGGTCTATTTAGTTTAAATTTTATCCTTGCCAATGGATAACTAGCCATCGCAGATATGACAATTACTATAACTACTGAAACCGCTGAAACTATCAAACTATTGCCGAAATAGCGAAGAAAATTTGATGAAAGTACCACGGAATAACTCTCTAAAGTGAAATCTTTAGGAAGAGACCAAGGTGAAGTCATAAATTCTAGCTGACTTTTAAAAGATGAGCTAACCATAAGAAAATAAGGGAGACCAGTAAATATTAGTAGGATAATAGCCAATAGATAAAGCGGCATGTTACTTATTTTTTTTATAAAAGCCATTTAACTTCCCCCTTTTCTTTTTTGTTCAGAAAAGACGATGATAACAGTGATTACGAGTGCAATCAAAAACATAGAGAAAGATATGCTGCTACCATAACCCATATTGAAGTTCGTAAACGTTTCCTCGTACATATACGTCGCCATCAGTTCTGTCGAATTATTAGGTCCCCCGCCAGTCATTACATAAATTAAATCAAAATACTTTAACGAACCAATGATTGATAAAATACTTGAGGTAACAATTGTCGGCATTAATAGTGGCAATGTGATCTTAAAAAAACGCTGTCTGGAGTTGGCACCATCAATCATGGCAGCCTCATAGAGTTCTTCCGGAATACCTACAATCGCCGCCCTAAATAAAACCATATAGAATGGAGCATACTGCCAGCAAATAGTAGCAATAACTGCCCAAATGGCGGTATCTTCATTCCCTAACCATGCTCTTTGCAGTGATTCCAAACCAAGTAACCCCAAAATACGGTTTACTATCCCAAAATTCCCATCGTACATGAAAGTAAATAAGATACCTATAGCCACCGTAGACATTAAAAAGGGCATAAAGTAAACCGATCTGAAAAAACGCATTCCTTTTATAGGACTAAACAATAATAGAGCCATTATTAAACCAAGTGGCAATTGGGTCAACAAGGAAGAGAAAACCAGCAATAAATTGTTTTTTAGGGAAGCCCAAAATAATTCATCATGCAAAAGCTCTATGTAATTCTGTAACCCAATAAATTCAAAGCTGTTATCAATCCCCGACCAGTCGAAGAGGCTATAATAAAATGTCATCACAATGGAATATAAAACAAAAATACCGTAAACGAGCAGTGCAGGGGCCAAAAAACCTCCGATCACTAGGCCTTGTTTAATCTTCGAAGTCATTTTTTTCTTGCTAACTACCGACACCGGAACAGATGCGGTCGGCAATTGCCTAATGGTCGTCTTCACACTCTCTCCCTCCTCTTTTTAAAAGAGGACGGCATATAGCTCGATCCTTACAATATCCTTTTTTAACTCTTGTTTGACATAGTAAATGGATACATTGCAAGACCGGAATCCTATACGCCATCCTCTTTATATTTATTTTTTCTCTATAACCTCTTTGGCCTTTTGCTCAACTCTTTTCACTGCTTCCTCAGGGGTTATTGATAATCCAAAAAGTGCTTGGGTTGTATCTAAGTGTTCAGTCGCAACTTCCGTTGGAAGAGTTTGGTCATAATAGGTCTGCATAAACTCTGCATTTCTCAAAACATCATTAATTTTTTTGATATAATCATCCTCATATTTAACGCCTTTTATAGCTGAGATAACCCCGTCATTATTTGCCATTTCTTGTGCCGTTTCCTTACTTGCAAGCTCCTTTATGAGTTCAACTGCTAGGTCTTTATTTGGACTTTTTGCAGAAACTGAATACACCGGGCTAACTCCACCTACGATATCTTTATTAGTACCTTTTCCACCTTCAATTACTGGGAACATAAAGAATCCCAATTTTTTCTCAAACTCCGGCATCTCTCTTCTAATCGTACCCAAAAACCAGGTTCCGTCGATCGTCATTGCAGCTTTCCCTGTGTACATCAATTGTCTCGACTGACCTGTATCATAATTCAAACCATTTACTCCTTCTGGGAACGCCCCCATTTTCACTAACTTCTGAATTTCCTTTGCCGCTTGGACATATGCTTCATCATCAAATCCTCTACCGGTGCGTTCAAAAGCTTCTTTAAACAAATCTTTGCCACCGATTCTTTCTGCCAGGTACATCATGTAGAAAGAACCCGTCCACTTCGTTTTATTAGCCAATGCTAAAGGAATGATCCCCTTTGATTTTAATGTTTTTACAATCTCCAAAAATTCATCATATGTTTGCGGTTCTTTAAGATTATATTTTGAAAAAATTTCCTTGTTATACCAAACAGGAACAATGTCCATTCCAACCGGTACACCGTAAATCTTACCGTCATAAGTGGCGGGGGTAATCGCTGCTTCTAAATAATTGTCTTTGTCGATTTTATTTGTAATGTCCACTACCTGACCAGCATCAACAAAGTTTTTTAACCATCCCCCTCCCCAAGAATGGAAAACATCAGGAGGGTTTCCGGCACCCATGGCAACACTTAATTTTGTCTTATACGGGTCGTTTTCATACCTTACTAACTTTACAGTTACACCGGGATGTTTCTCCTCAAACCTCTTGGCAGCATTCTTAAGGGCAGTTTCTGCTGCACCTGTCTCGATATGCCAAACAGTTAATGTTTTCTTTCCAGAATTTGATTTATCTGAACCACTTATACTTGTTGAAGGAGCTTTTGGTTGGCAGGCCACCAAAAGAACAACTAATAAGATTGAGAGAATCGGCATACTCTTTTTGAAAAACTTAAACATTTCCCCCTCATCCCCTTTCATTAATTTTTCTAAGGATTTCTCGATTAAGGTCAGCCTGTAAGTGATTTTCCTGAAGCCATCTGTAAATTATCACTTTATTTCCGCACAAAAAAGACTCTTTTTTGCACATTCCTTCGGAATATCCCTCTCCCCCTTTCCGAAAGAATGTGCTAAATTTTTTGTGAATTATTTCGGAATGGGACATGGG
>NZ_SDLA01000020.1:0-41879 GCF_013096845.1 Geobacillus sp. BMUD | reverse complement strand
GAAATTCCTTGTGTTCAAAATAGTATTGTCTGACATTGTACAATCCGACGTTGTACATGTTCTTGGCAATATGGCACAGTTCTCTAAGAGTCAAGTATTCTTCTTTGGTCAAACCATTTAGCTGTTGCTTGATACAAAAATACATTTTTTCACCTCCCATCTAACTATATGATACTATAATTTTACTGAATCTATACTATTTTCAGTAAAATATAGTTAAGGCGATTCATCTCCCACTTACTCCGCTTCGCTTCGTTGAAGTGGGAGTCTTCTCGCCTAATTAAGATAAAAATAGACTCTACAGATCAATTCATCAAACTTAGTGCCTGGCCGATCGGGAGTTTGATTGTCAGTTTAGGATCGCCGTCCCTGTTACTCCTTATCACCTTGTTGTTCTATGTCGCCTCGACCATTCTCATGTTTCTTTTGCACATACAAGAACGCACAACAGAGAAGGTGGCTCAGGGGAAAGGCGTAACGAAATTTCTCCTTTCGATTAGTCAAGGAGTCAGTCTGGCTTCATCATATGGCGGAGCGCAAACCGAGGGGGTGTTTGCGCTCCTGCCTTTTCCAGTCGGTTAAAAAACCAATCGAACGGTGCACGTCACCAAGCCAGCCTAGCAGCGAAGAGCCGGCTTACTCCTTCACCTTTTCGATTTTCTCAACCGGCAGCCCGGTCAGCTCGTGGATCGTGTTGACATCATATCCTTTAGCGAGCATGCGCTTCACCACCTCAAGCTTCCCTTCCTCGATCCCTTGTTGGCGCCCTTGTTTCATGCCTTGTTTGATCCCTTGTTTGATACCTTGTTCGATTCCCTTTTCCATTCCCCGCTGTTCATACGAAATGATGAGTTCCATGACTTGCTTCGCCTCCTTTGTCTCCATTTGCCTCACCTCGTTTCGCAGTTTCGCTTCCTCTTCTGCAGACAGCCGCAAATATGTTTCAAAAAAGCCGAACAACAACCTCTGTTTCGCCTCATCGAGCTCAAGGCGGACGAGCATGCGCAAAAACTCTTTTTTCACTTCGACTTTCTCTTCTTTATTATACCCCATTTTGCTTATCAAGGCGGCGGCGACGGGGTTGTCATGGCGGATGTACGCGCGCCACGGCAGTTTGCATAGCTCCACCGTCAAGTAACGAAAATCGAGAACGGTCAAGAACGGAAACTGGATGCGCCACGAAGAAGGTTCATCGCGGGATTCGTCATAGCTGAAGATGGCAATTGGAACAATGCGGCGGCGGTATTTTTGAAACAGGCGGCTAAAGTAGAGGAACATTCGCTCGGGGAACGTCTGTTGGGCATAGCTTTGGTGTTCGACATGGACGATGATGAGCCCTTCCTCCCCCTTCATCTTCGTTTCGACCAACAAGTCGACGCGATGCTTCTCCCCCGCCGTGACGTCGGTAAACAGTTCTTCTGAGAGGAAAGAGAGGTGGCGAACGTCAATGTGCTCGTACACATCGGGAAAAAAGAGAAGCAAAAATTCTTCGAAGAACGTCGACAGCAACTCCTTGAACAACCGGTCGTGATCGATTCGCGGTTTGGTCACGTTTTCCCTCCTTGCGACATTGAATTCGCTGTATTTTATTCGCTCTTTGTGGCCGAATTCCTTCTTTTCCTTATTAGGAGGCTGACGATTTACGGCTGTCCAACGTTGTTTCGCAAATGGCAAAGCCGTGTAACACCATCGTTTATTCCTTGTGATATCCGACAAGTCGAGCGAAGCGGCCGTTTTTCACCAGTCCTCTAAGAGGTTGGTGATTGAATCGTGGATACCGCTTTGCAATATCATTTCTCAACTAGAAAAACCTTGTTGCATCGGTCCTGCTTTTCACGCGTTCCCCCATTGATGAAGGGAATCAGCGGTTTTTCACCAGCCTTGTCAGTCGCCCTGACGACACAGGCTAAAGACGGCAAGAACCGAAACTAAGGGCGCAGACGGCTTTTCCGTTTGCGCCCCTGCCAAATGAATCCGCACTGATCAAGCCCGCTCCTTGCAGCCCATCATGTTTCAATTCGTCGAATATAAGCTGACGAGTTCGTACGTCACCGTCGTCCGATTGTCTTCCCATTCCAGCTTTTTCACGACGGCGATGCCGCTCGCTTCGCTTTGCAGCGTCCGGCGCACTTCAAGCGGCACGTCGAGCGGATATAAGCGGTAGCCTTCTTTTTTCAGCACGAACAAATTGCCTTGGACGCGCTGTTCGTTTCCTTTGGTCACAATGAGCGTCTGCAGCTCCATCGGCATGCCCATCATTTCCGACCTCCTTGCTTTTGATCGATTCAAGTCGCGGCCCGTTTGAACCCTTCGCGACATCAAGCCGGTTTCCGGCAACAGCTTGGTTCGGATTCTTGCTCATCGAACGATCGGCCGCTCCCTCTCCCATCGGCCATGACCGCAAGCTCCCGACGATCAAAGACCAGACCCCGCGAAGGCTGTTTCATTCGGCCGCTTCCCCTTCTATCGTATCACACGGTCGGCTGTTGTTTCATCCATGCTGTAAGCCTTTTCACCGTCTCGCGGTTGGCGCGCGGGGGAAAATAGTGAGTGAACTCGGGAAAATACCACGCGGTCACTCGCTTGCCGAGCGCCTTCAATCGCCGTTCCAACCGCCAGGCGTGTTCGATCGAGACGTTGTCATCGCGCTCGCCGTGGATGATGAGCACCGGCGCGCGAAGCCGCTCGAGATGGTAAAGCGGGGTTCGATGCCGATAGCGCTCCGGGCATTTGTTCGGCGTGCCGCCGATGACGCGCTTCATCATCCGCCGCAAATCCGGACGTTCCCAGTACGTCAGCGCCACATCCGTCACACCGCCCCAAACCGCGACGGAACAAACCCGTTCAGCGAGCATGGCGG
The DNA here is from genome assembly GCF_013096845.1 of Geobacillus sp. BMUD. Lineage (NCBI taxonomy): Bacteria > Bacillati > Bacillota > Bacilli > Caryophanales > Anoxybacillaceae > Geobacillus > Geobacillus sp. BMUD. Next base: position 39,019 of record NZ_SDLA01000020.1, on the reverse strand, counting down.
TATGAAGCGCCATCGCCCCGCCGCGCGAGAAGCCAAACACGTGCACGCGCCCCGGATGGACGAGCGGATGGCGGCGAAGAAGCTCAAATCCAGCGATGGCGTCATAGCGGTCATCGCCGACAAAATCTTCGTTCCCTTCCCCGCCGCCGTTGCCGCGATAGAGCGGGGCGAAGACGACAAAGCCGTGCGACGCGAATTGGATGAGGCGCGGCACCCGCACTTGCCCGACGTTTTTGATCCCGCCGCGCAAATACAAAAACCCGTCATACACCTTGTTTTGGTTTGGCACAGCCAAAAATCCTTTCACCTTCAGCCCTTGGGACATATAGGTGACCAAGAACACCTCGATGCCCGGATGCGGCGACGGAAACCGATAGTAGTCGATGATGTCCCCGTCCATCGCGCTCGCTCCTTTCCATGCAACCTCCACCACACCGTCTTGTTCCCGATTCCCCTCATCCGAAAGCCGACGGGTGCGCGCAAAGCGTCCCGTCCGCCGCCCGTTCTCGGCTCACCGCCCATTTTTTCTAGGCATTCACACATTTTTCGCCCGTGCATACGATAAGGTGAAGCCACTGTTCACTACACGTGGACGAAAAGGGGGTTAGACCACATGAAAAAATGGGCGGTATGGTTGTGTTCGCTTCTTCTCCTTTTGCCGCTCGCTGCCTGCAACAACGGCAACGGCCAAGGAGAAAAGCCGCTGAAAAACGTCCGGCTCGCCGAAGTGACGCACTCGATTTTTTACGCGCCGCAGTACGTCGCCTTAGCAAAAGGCTTCTTTAAAGAAGAAGGGCTCGATGTCGAGCTGACGACGACATGGGGCGGCGACAAAACGATGACGACGCTGCTGTCCGGCGGCGCCGACATCGCCTTGGTCGGCTCGGAAACATCCATTTATGTCTATGCGCAAGGGACGGACGATCCGGTCATCAATTTTGCGCAGCTCACGCAAACCGATGGCACGTTTCTCGTTTCCCGTAAAAAAATTGACCACTTTACGTGGGAGAGGTTGAAAGGAAGCACGTTCCTCGGCCAGCGGAAAGGCGGCATGCCGCAGATGGTCGGCGAATTTGTGTTGAAAAAACACGGCATCGACCCGCACCAGGACTTGAAATTGATCCAGAACGTCGAGTTTGCCAACATCGCCAACGCGTTTGCGAGCGGGACCGGCGATTTCGTCCAGCTGTTTGAGCCGACCGCAAGCATTTTTGAGCAAGAAGGAAAAGGCTACATCGTCGCTTCCTTTGGCACCGAGTCCGGGCGCGTCCCGTACACATCGTACATGGCAAAACAAAGCTATATAAAAGCGAACAAAGACGTCATTGAAAAATTCACGCGCGCCATCTACAAAGCCCAGCAATGGGTCGCATCGCACAGCGCCTCGGACATCGCGAAAGCCATTCAGCCGTATTTCAAAGACACCGATTTGGCCCTCATCGAAAAAGTGGTTGATCGCTACAAAAGCCAAGGAACCTACGCGACCGATCCGATTTTGGATGAAGACGAATGGAACCACTTGCAAACGATCATGGACGAAGCCGGCGAACTGCCAAAGCGGATCGATCTTGAAATGCTGGTGGATTCATCGTTTGCCAAACAAGCGATGAATGAGTAACGAAAGCGGGTGAATCGGATGTTTCTTGCCATCGACCGCCTCTCGCACACGTATTTGACGAAAACGACCGCCGTCACCGCGCTCGATCAAGTGTCGCTGTCCGTCGAGAAAGGAGAATTCGTCTCCTTTCTCGGCCCAAGCGGCTGCGGCAAAACGACGTTGCTGTCGATCATCGCCGGGCTCATTGAACCGACGGAAGGATCGGTCCGCATCGACGGCGAACTGCTTTGGCCGCGGGAAACGAACGCCGCTATGGCGCGCCGGGCGGCCGGATCGAATTCATCCATCCGCCGCGCGGTCGGCTACGTGCTTCAGCAAGACTACTTGTTTCCGTGGAAAACGATCGAAGAAAACATCCTTCTCGGGTTGAAAATCACCAACACGCTGAACGCTGACACCAAAGAGCGAGCGCTCGCTCTTCTGTCGGAAATCGGTTTGGCCGGCGTGGAATCGTATTACCCGAGTCAGCTGTCGGGCGGCATGCGCCAGCGTGCGGCGCTTGTGCGCACCTTAGCGACCGATCCGAAACTCTTGTTGCTCGATGAACCGTTTTCCGCCCTCGACCAGCAGACGAAGCTGAGACTCGAAGAGCTCGTTTGGAACACATTGCGGCAATACGAAAAAACAGCGGTTCTTGTCACCCATGACATTGAAGAGGCCATCGCCATGAGCGACCGCATTTTCTTGCTTTCTCCGCGCCCAGGCCGCCTGGCGAAGACGTTCGTCGTCCCGGACGATCTGCGAGGGCGCCCGCCGCTTGCCGCCCGCCAGCATCCATCGTTTCCGGCGCTCTTTCAATCCATTTGGAAGGAGATGGAGGCCCTTGAATCCGCCCAATAAACGAATTGAAACGAAGCACGCCCAATACCTTGCCGCCTTGCGCAAAGAACAGCGGGCCATCCACCTCTTTCAGGCCGTCTTGCTTGTCGCCTTTTTCGCTGTCTGGGAAGCGGCGAGCCGCTTCCAATGGGTCGACCCGCTTTTGTTCAGCTCTCCGTCGTCCATCGTCAAGCTGTTTGCCGAAAAAATGAGTGATCATTCTCTGTTCGTCCATACATGGGCGACGCTGCTCGAAACATTGCTCGGCTTTTTCATCGGCACGGCCGGCGGGGCGCTGATCGGCGCGTTGCTTTGGTGGTTTCCGCGCCTGGCGAAGACGCTAGATCCGTATTTGGTCGTGTTCAACGCCATGCCGAAAGTGGCGCTCGGACCGATTTTCATCGTCGCGCTCGGGCCGGGCTTGACGTCGATTATCGCCATGGGCGTCGTCATTTCGATCATCATCACGACGATCGTCGTCTATTCGGCGTTCCAAGAGGTCGATCCCAACTATTTGAAAGTATTGCAGACGTTCGGCGCCACCCGCTACCAATGTTTCAAAGAAGCGGTGCTGCCGGCGTCGTTTCCGGCCATCATTTCCACGCTGAAAGTGAACGTCGGCCTCGCCTGGGTCGGCGTCATCACCGGCGAATTTCTCGTCTCGAAACAAGGGCTCGGGTATTTGATCATTTATGGCTTCCAAGTGTTCAACTTCACCCTTGTGTTGATGAGCCTGCTCATTGTCGCCTTGCTGTCGACCGTGATGTATCAGCTTGTCGCCTTGATCGAGAAAAAATGGGGAAGCCGCCGCTAGCGGGACGCCCGCCACATGTTGAGGGGCGTCTCGTTTCATTGGTGCCGCCCGGATGAGCCGGCATCCGCCGCTTTGGAGAAATCCATCTTTGGGAGCCGTCGATCGACGCCCCCTTTTCAATCGATCCACCCACGCTGCTTCAACTCGGCAAGCGAAAGCGAAAGGACATCGTCTTTCATGATGTAGCTGAACCGATCATCGCCGCGGATGTCATCCGGCAGCGCCTCAAGCAGCACCGGGCCGTTCGTCTCCGCATACGACTCCCGCTCGATGAGCGCCGCGATGTCGGCAAAATAAATGTCTTTCACAATATCCGGCTCCACTTCATATTGGCCGATGTATTCGAGCTGGCGGATGATGCCGCCTGTTTCTTCCATCACTTCGCGGACCGCGGCTTCCGCCGCCGTTTCCCCCTTTTCCACCTTGCCGCCGGGAAACTCGAGGCCGCGGCGCGGATGATTGGTCAGCAGCCATCGTCCGCCATAGCGGCAAATGACCCACACATGCCCCGGAGAAGAGGAAAACGGATGAACGCGAAAGGCCAGTCGAACGCGGTGTCCGTAGCAATCCCGGAATTCGTGCATCGGACTCTCCCCTTTCCTCTCCCCATTATACAGAAAAACGCCGCTCGACTCGCGGCGTTTACTCTTCTTTTTCATCAGGAAGGATGCCAATCGAGCGGATGTGCGCTTTCGCTTCCTCATTGCCAAGCTCATAAATCATTTTGTAAATGTCGACAAGCGTCCGGTCGTACGCATCGTTTTCCCGATCATAGTGGTATTGGACATACGGCACATGGGTGCGCCAAAACGCCTGCCAATCGGTCGAGTAATTTTGGTCAAAATATTCCCGCAGTTGGGCGATTTCACGATCGGTCGCTTGAATCTCAAAATCCCACGGCGACGCGGTCTTCAACTGCGAAATTTCCCCGGTCGCCATCGAGACGTAATACGTCTTTTTCCGTTCGTCTGCCACCTTCGTCCACTCCTTTTGCCTTTTTGCTTAGTATGGGGCAATCCGGAAACAATATGCTTATTTCATTTCATCTTTCAACAGCTCGATCGCCTTGCGGAGCACGGACGGGATCGGGACGCCCGCCCGGCCGGCGTTTTCGATGATGGAGATAAACTCATTGGCGATATAGAAAAACACGATCGCGTCGCGGATTACATGCATGTTCCATCCAATGGCCAAATCGACGAGATGCGACGCCGCCACCAGAACGAAAATGAGCAGTTTGCGAACGATGCCGCGAAATCCGACTTGGCTCGATAGCTTGCCTTCGACAGCGCTGGCGGCGATGCCGGTGAGGTAGTCGACAACGACCAACGCGAGCAAAATCACGACAAATGAGTCCACGCTGCCGACAAACAGTGACAGAAACGAACCGAACAGCGACACGGCAACCATCGGAATCGGCTTATTCATGCTCCCCCCTCCTTGAACATAGGATACGCGTAACTATCGTATGCCTGGAGGAGAGAACGCGACGCGGCGCATTCCCTAAAAAATCTCCCTTTTTCGACAAAGAAAAAGGCCGTCCCACCTGTGGAGGACAGCCTTTCTCGTTGCCGTCAATCACCGGGAAGCATTCGCTTCCAAGGAAGATGAATCCCGCCTGATCAACGTCCGAGGAACGATTTCAGCATCCAAACGTGTTTTTCCAAGTTTCGGTGAATGCCAAGCAACATGTCGCCCGTCGTTTCGTCGTTCACTTCCTCCGCGAGCTGCATGCCTTCTTTCAATTCACCAATCATCGTTTCAAAGTCGCCGACAATCGCAGCCACCATTTGCTCCGCCGTTTCGGCTCCCGTTGCTTCGTTGACGGACGCCTGCTCGAGGCAGTCTTTCATCGTCCCCACCGGCTTGCCGCCGAGCGCCAACAGCCGTTCAGCGAGGGCGTCAATGTGGGTGGCCGCCTCATTGTAAAGCTGCTCAAATTTCTCATGCAGCGTAAAAAACTGTGGACCGGTGACATACCAATGGTAGTTGTGCAGCTTCACATACAAAACGGTCCAGTTGGCGATTTGCTTGTTGACAAGATCGATCAGCTGGTTGGCCATCGTCTCACTCCTCCTCATGGTTCTTGTACCCAGCCCGCTTGTTGATGAAACATGGGAAACCTGCCGATGGATAGCTTCTCCCGATTCCGCCGGAAATATGAATCGTCCAAGACAAGCGGAAAAGGAAAAAGCAGCCGCCCGTTTGGCGGACGCAGACGCACCCGGTCCGTTTGCCGGCGGGGGCGGGAAGAAAAAGACGAAGCAGCGCGGCGGGGAAGACGCTTTTTGTATGTTATAATGGAAAGAAAAAAGGTGGGTCTCATCATGTACTGGACATTAGCCATTTGCCTCATCATCGCCGCTGTTGTCCTCGCTTTAGCGGTCATCACGACTTCCAAAGCGTACGCGTACAAGCATACGATCGATCCGCTTCCAAACGAGCGCGGCAGCGAACAACAAGCCGGCCCGAAGCAGCCGCAGTAGCGGCGCGGGCCGGCTTGTTCATCAGCCAAACACCTTTTTTAGCTCTTCTTTCTCCTGCGACAGCCAAACGCGCATCAACTGTTTGGCCGCCTCGAGGTCATGCAGCTTCGCCTGGCCGCATTGCCGCTCAGTTGCCGCCGGCACTTCCGCCGCGTCGAGCGCGTCCTTCATAGCTTCTTCCAGCAAATCGATGACTTCGTCCACGGTCGGCGATCCGCTTACGACAAGGTAAAATCCGGTCTGGCAGCCCATCGGCGAGATGTCGATGATATCGAAATGATCGTATTTCGCCGCATGTTTGCGCAGCGTATACGCCAATAAATGTTCGAGCGTATGAATCGCCGCCGGATCCATCGCCTCTTTGTTTGGCTGGCAAAAACGAATGTCAAACTTATTCACGACGCCGTCGCTGCCGACTTTGTGAACGCCGCAGTGCCGCACGTACGGCGCTTTGACCGCGCAATGATCCAGCTCAAAGCTTTCCACTGGTGAAGGCATGTTCCATCACTCCTGACCATTTGGTTTCGTTTTTATCATAACCAAAACGGCGCCCGTCCCGCACCTTTTTTGCCTGCTTCCGCTCCTCGCTTTCCCTCACGCGTCTTTTTCTTGAATCTCGAACCCATTTATCCTATGCTAAAGACAGTGAAACACGGAAAGGAATGGTTTCGGTTGGCCCAACTCATGATCGCGCTCATCCGCTTTTACCAGCGGTTTCTCTCACCGCTCAAACCGCCGACATGCCGCTTTTACCCGACCTGCTCGAACTACGGGATTGAAGCGATCCGCCGCTTCGGCGCGCTCAAAGGAGGATGGCTGACGACAAAGCGCATTTTGAAGTGCCATCCGTTCCATCCAGGCGGTTTTGACCCCGTTCCTGAACCATCTCAGCGTCTGAAAGAAACAAAATAGTCTCTTTGCCACAAATTGTCCTTGACCGATCATGCCAAAAATCAAAACAGCATGTTTTCTTTTCATGGCACCCGCCTCTTTGGTCAATACGACGATCATGTTTGTCTTTACAAGTCGAACACATCTTTTGATGAGGAGCCACAAAATCACTTCCCTCTTGCCATTTGGTTGATTTTTTTGTATGATCAATCTTGTTAAATCGTAATGATTACTATTTTCAAGAAGGAGGCGGGGCAGATGAACAAAATTCCTGTCACGGTAGTAAGCGGTTATTTAGGGGCTGGAAAAACAACCTTGCTTCATCATATCTTGCACAATCGCGAAGGGAAAAAAATCGCCGTCATTGTCAACGATATGAGCGAAATCAATGTGGATGCCGAGCTGATTCGGCAAAACGGCTTTTTCCGCACGGAGGAAAAGCTGGTGCAAATCCAAAACGGCTGCATTTGCTGCACCTTGAGGGAGGATTTAATCAAAGCGGTTGACCAGCTCGTTGAAAACGGGGAGATCGACTATATTGTCATTGAATCTTCCGGAATTAGCGAGCCGATTCCCGTCGCTCAAACCTTTACTTATTTAGACGAAGAACTGGGAATCGACTTGTCGAAAAAATGCCGTTTAGACACGATGGTGACGGTGGTCGACGCCAATCGTTTTTGGGCGGACTTTTCCTCGGGCGAAACCTTGCTTGACCGCCAACAGGCCGTCGATGAAACGGACAGCCGAGAAATCGCGGATTTGCTCATTGAACAAATCGAATTCGCCAATGTCATTATCGTCAATAAAATCGATCTTGTCTCGCCGGAGGAAGCGCAAAAATTGCAAACCGTGCTTCACAAGCTCAATCCGGAAGCTGTCATCCTCCCGGCAACCTTCGGCCAAGTGCCGCTTGATTCCATTTTAAACACTCACTTATTTGATTTTGAAAAAGCGAGCCAATCAGCGGGTTGGATCAAAGAGCTGAATGAAGAGCACACACCCGAGACCGAGCAATACGGCATCTCCTCCTTTGTGTATCGAAGAAGGCGGCCGTTTCATCCGGAACGGTTGATGAATTGGCTTGAAAACTGGCCAACAGAGGTGGTTCGCGCGAAAGGCTTTCTTTGGCTTGCGCCTTGGAATGACGTATGCGTTCTCCTATCCCAAGCGGGAACATCCGTCTCCATCCAAGCAGCAGGACGATGGATCGCTTCCTATCCAGAGGAAGATAGACAACTGTTCTTGCAAGAAGAGGAGACATGGCGGGAAAAATGGGATGAGACCTACGGCGATCGCATGACCGAACTCGTGTTAATCGGTATTCACATGAATGCGGATGACATCGCACGCTCGTTGGATCAATGTTTGCTGACCGACGAGGAGATGAAGGAAGATTGGGCTTTGTTTCCGAATCCGTTCCCTTCATTGATTCCTTCAGATGACTTCGCGCCGCCTGCTGCTGGAGATATTTCGTAATAACGCAAAGCTTGGCGGAAACAGTTTGCGTTTTTGCCGCAATCGATGAGACAGGACCCTATCGCCAAACTCCTGTAAAAATCACCTAGGGGCAAAGAGCATGTCTTTATGAATGTTTTTTGGCGAAATACCGTTGACGGGCGGGCAACGGCGGTGTTTGCCGTCCTTGTCAATGATGATTGATCATTTTCAAATCGTAATGATTACGATAAAATAAAAAAGCGGACATCTGTAAGTCAAGAAAGGAGTTCCCTATGAGAACAACGTCCATCCTTTTGTCTCTCCTTTTGACGCTGAGCGCTTTGCTGTATGGCTGTCAATCGAAGCCGGAGACAAACGAAGCCCAAACATCGAAAGACCGGTTAACGATTTACACGACAGTGTATCCGCTCGAAGACTTTGCGAAAAAGATCGGCGGCGACGCCGTAATCGTGAAAAGCGTGTATCCGCCGGGGGCGGAAGCTCATACGTTCGAACCGACGACCAAAACCGTGCAGCAGATTGCCCAAGCGGATGCCTTCATTTACATCGGCCACGGAATGGAACCGTTCGCCGAAAAGCTGAAAGAAACGTTGCAACATGAACATGTCCGATTTTTCGTGGCCACCAAAGGCATTGAATGGCTTGAAGCCAACGATGAAAACGAGCATGAGCATGACGAAGCGCACAAAGACGAACACAGCGAAAACGATCAGGCAGACCATGGCCACGAACACGGAGACCAAGACCCCCATGTATGGCTTGATCCGATCCGCTCGATCGTGATCGCCGAGAACATTCGCGATCTGCTGACGGAACTGAAGCCGGAAAAAAAAGAGCTGTTTAGGAAAAACTTTGAAACCGTAAAGACAAAGCTCGAGCGTCTTGACGCCCAGTTCCGATCGGTCATCGAAAAAGCGCCGAAAAAAGAAATTCTTGTCTCCCACCAGGCGTACGGATATTGGGAAGATCGCTACGGAATCAAGCAGCTGAGCGTTTCCGGGCTGTCGCCAAGCAATGAACCGTCGCAAAAAGCGCTGGCGCAGCTGATCGAAACGGCGAAACAGCATCATATCCGCTATATGATTTTTGAACAAAACATTCATCCGAAAACAGCGGAAGTGATTCAAAACGAACTCGGCGCCAAACCGCTCCGTCTGCATAACTTGGAATCGCTGACCGATGCCGATCGAAAAGCGGGGCGCGATTATTTCGCCATCATGGAGGAAAATGTTCGTACATTGCAAACAGCGCTTCAATAAGAACACCCCGAGGGCGTCTCAACCAGCGATGAGACGCCCTTTTTGCCGCTGCATGGCCGCCTTCATTGATCCCCGCTTGCCCCAAGCCAGCGCGGTTGGGGCCGAAACCTTTTTGCTGCTCCCGCGCCCTTGATCGACGAGAACGGTTCACGCCGCTGCGCCCTCCTCTTTGCCCCTTCCCCTCGCGGCAACAGGAAACATTCCGCTTGCCAGCAGCCGACATTCAGAATAACTTACGGAACATTGGCAGACCATAAAGAAAAAAGAAAGGAATGGCTGAACGTGGACGATTTGGGTATTGCCCGCAGCTTATTCGGGACGACGATGGCCTTTCATATCATTTTCGCCACACTGGGCGTCGGAATCCCGCTGCTGATTTTATTGGCGGAGCTTCTGTACCAGAAGACGAAAGACCGCGATTACGCGATCATGGCGAAACGGTGGACGAAAGGATTGGCGGTTTTGCTTGGGGTCGCCATTCCGTCCGGCACCATCGCCGGGGTGCAGCTATCGCTCTTATGGCCGGGGTTTATGGAAGTGATCGGAAAGGTGATGTCGCTTCCGTTTCAAATTGAGATTTACGCCTTTTTTATTGAAGCGCTGTTCATGTCGATTTATGTGTACGCCGCTGACCGCATCTCTCCATGGATGCGGATTGTCAGCGTGTGTTTTGTCGCCCTCGGCGCCAGCGCTTCCGCCATTTTGATTACGAATGTCCATGCGTTTGAAGGCACACCGGCGGGATTTCGGATCGAAAACGGTGAAATCGTCGATGTCGACCCGTGGGCGGCCTTTTTCAACCCAAGCTTTTTCGTCACGGCCGGACACGTCGTTTTGTCCGCTTATATGACCGGGGCGTTCGTGTTGGCTTCCATCGCCGCTTATCAGTTATTGCGCGCCCGGCAGGACGAACGAGTGCGCCGGTTTCACCAAAAGGCGCTCAAGCTCTCGTTGACGGTCGGCGGCGTCTTCTCGCTGCTGACCGCGATCAACGGCCATGAATCAGCCCAGCTTCTGCACGAGTACCAGCCGGAAAAACTGGCCGCCGCTGAAGGGCTGTTTGACACCCAATCCCATGCCCCGCTGGCCATCGGCGGATGGACCGATCCGGAAACGCAATCGGTCAAATGGGCGATCGAAATTCCATGGGCGCTCAGCTTTTTAGCTGGCAACCGTTTCGACACGGTCGTCAAAGGGCTGAACGACTTTCCAAAAGAATGGTGGCCGCCGCTGTTTGTCCACACGCTGTTCAACGCCATGGTAGGGATCGGCATGTTTCTTTTGGTTTTGTCCATCGCGGCTTGGATTTGGCAAAAGCGGCGAGCTTCTCTCGATTTTCCGCGCTGGTTTCTCTACAGCTTCGTCGCCGCCGGGCCGCTGGCAGTAATCGGCATTGAATGCGGCTGGATTTTCGCCTGCACTGGGAGACAGCCATGGGTCATTTACCGGATGATGAAAACAGAAGACGCCGTCACGCAAACGGAAAATTTAGCGGTCTTGTTTGTGTTGTTCGTGGCGATTTACCTTTTGTTGAGCATCGCTGTCGTGCTCGTGCTTCGCTACTATTTCCGCCGCCATCCGGTGGCGGATGACCTGCGACCATCGCCTGGCGAGGACACGTTGTCCGTCTAGAAGGCTGGTGAAAAACAGCCGCTTCGCTCCATTGGCGAGAATCCGAAAGGGATCAAGTCTGATGTCGCAGCATGTGTCCATTGAGCAACGCTGTCAGGAGCGCCATTCTTCCTTAAATCACCTATCTCCTAGAAAGGGGAACGTTGATGACAAACGAGTTGATCGCTGTTTCGGTGCTGTGGGGATTTATTTTCATCTATGCGGTCATGGCGACGATGGATTTTGGCGCCGGGTTTTGGTCGATGATCTACATTCATCGCGACAAAGCGAACGCCACGAAGATTGCCAACCGCTATTTATCGCCTACCTGGGAGGTGACCAATGTCTTTATCGTCGCCATTGTCGTCGCCTTGTTCAGCTTTTTTCCCGGCGCCGCCTTCCTGCTCGGGACGGTGCTGCTTGTCCCCGGCAGCATCATTTTGATCTTGCTCGCCATCCGCAGCGCTTTCTTGGTCTTTGCCCACGTGGCGAAAGAATATGAAAAAGCGCTCACCTATATTTCCGGCCTCACCGGCATCATCATCCCGGCTCTGCTCATCAGCGTGCTGCCGATCACGCATGGAACGTTCATCGAGGTCGATGCGGGCGTTCCGACGCTCAATTTGAAACGCTTTTTTACCAGCCCCCACGCCTATTCCTTTATGGGCTTTGCGATTTCGAGCACGCTGTTTCTCTCCTCTCTTTTATTGGCGGACTACTCGCTCGAAGCCGGAGATCGGGAAGCCTACCGCCTGTATCGGCGCGACGCTTGGATTACCGGGCCGATTTCGCTGCTGATGGCCGCAGGCATGATGTTGACGATGCACAACGAAGCGGCATGGCTGTATGACAACATGATGGAGTATTGGCCTTGGCTCGCCGGCTCGGTAGCGATGTTCGCCGCCGCGGGCATGGCGTTGCTGCTGCCGTCGGCGAAGCATCCGGGCGTGCGGGGGCGGCCGCGGTTGGCGGTCGTTGCGATTGTCATTCAGTATTTTCTCGCCAGTTACGCCTATGGAAAAGCCCATCTGCCCTATATGGTATATCCGGATGTGACGATCGAGTCGGCCTTTACCCATCCGGACACATTCCGGGCGCTGTTTGTCTCTTACATCATCGGCTTCCTGATTTTGTTTCCGGGCTTCGTCTATTTCTGGCGGCTGTTCATGCACGACAAACGCTATGTGCGGCCAAAATAAATGGAGAAAAGACAGAAAATGCGCGGCCAAAATAAATGGGAAAAGGCGCTCCACACAGCTAGGTGCGCCTTTTCCCGGACCGCCGCGCGGCGGGAACCCCGCAAGGCCTGTTTCACCGCCTGCCCCTGTTTTCCCCCTCGTTATTGCAACGAGCGGACGTAGGCGGCGATCGCCGCGATTTCCCCCGGGGTCAACGTCGACACTTCTTTCGTCCGATGGCGGCGGATCGCTTCCTCGATCGTTTTCGCGCTGCCGTCATGCAAATACGGAGCGGTCGCCCAGACGCCGCGCAGCGTTGGCGTATCCCACTGCTTCGGCGTCCGCGGGTTTGTGAACCGGGCGCGGGCGTCGCCTTGGGAGGCGCGGTCCTTCGGGTTGGCCGTGCCGATATCATGCAAATAAGCGGTATTGGCGGTCGTCAATTTGCCGTCCGGCCCGACCGCTTTGACGCTGTCGGTGAAATATTCGCCCCCATGGCAGCGTAAGCAATTCCCTTTCCCGTTAAAGAGCCGCTCCCCTTCCTGCGCTTCCTCCGTCAAACGGCCGTCCGCCTTTCGGTACGGGCTTTTCGGCACTGGGAAGGAGCGGGGGTCATTCAAGTAGGCGAGCATGGCGTCAAACATATGCTGGACTTTCGGCGGCAGCGGCTTGGACGGGTCGATCGCCGTCATGCCGCCCATCTCACCTTGCACCGTATGAATATAGTCGGTAAAATCGTCGCGCGAGCCGTCCCACATAAACAACCCTGTTTTCGTCGCCAAAATGTTGCTCGGCACGTTGCGCGGCCCTTTCGCCGTCATGAGCGTCAAGCCGTTGATGTCGCCGTCGCTATGGCACGACGCGCAGCTCATCCAGTTATTACCTGTTATATTGATGGCAAATTCGTCGCTGTTTGCGCTGTAAAAGATCGTTTTCCCTTCGCGCACGAGCGGGGAGAGCGAATCTTTGGCAATGAGGCGGATCGTGCCGTCTTCCTGCTTCGCTTTCGCATACGGGCTTTTCCCGCCGGTGTTGATCACCGCGACATCATGGCTCATGGCGTTGTGGACGTACAAGACGTTTCCCGCAGGCGAGATCGCCACCCCGCGCGGATTGTTGCCGTGGATGCGGCGCAAAATTTGCGTCGCCTTGCCGCCGCGGCGCAAGTCGAAGACGACGAGATCCTCGCTGCCGGACATGACCGCGTACGCTTTGCCGCCGTCCGGCGAAAACGCCACATCGTACGGATTGGAAACGATGATCGTCTCGTTATGGACATCGGTGACATTGATGGCAGCAAACAGCTCTTTCCGCTCGTCCCTCAACTCAACGTCGTTCGTCACATCAATGACCGAAATGGCCGGAAACACCGTTTCCTCAAATTGAATCGGCGTGTCGACATTCGTCAATAAATGCGGAACGTACGCCTTCTTCCCGTCCGGCGCGATGACGATTTGCTCGAGTGTGTTCGGGAGGCCTTGGCTTTTTTTCCGGTCGGCTTGATCCGGCGACGGGGCGAGGGCGATTTCCTTGATGACCTTCCGTTTTTTCGCGTCAATCACGGTGACTTTCGCGGCCAAATATTGCGTCACGTACAGCTTCCTTCCGTCCGCTGTCAGCGCCAGCGCCCGCGGGCGGTCCCCCGCTTGGATGTCTTTGATTCGCTTCCCGCTCTCGGCGTCAAACACCGAGACCGTGCCCGAGCGGTAGTTGGCTACGTAGACTTCCGTCCCGTCGGGGCTGGTGACGATGCCGAACGGCTCGATGCCCGTTTTCCAACGACCAATGACTTTCCGCTTGGCAAGCGACACCACGTCCACTTCATCATCATACATGCAGGAAACATACAGCGTCCGTCCATCCGGGCTGAGCGCGAGTTGGCGCGGTTCGCGGCCGACGGGAATCTCCGCCTCCTTCTTCTTTGTTTTCGTGTTGACGACCGTCACCGTATCGACGTCAATGTTGGCGGTGTAGACATAGCGTCCGTCGCTGCTGATGGCGATGTTGTCGCCGTGCGCCGGGGCGTGCCTTGTCGTTTTCGGCTTTTCTTGCCACGCTTTCTCGGCCTGGCAGCCGGCTAATAAAACGGCCGCCGCCAGGGCGAACCACCATGTGCGCATTTCCATTCCCCCGTTTTTTTACGAAAATGATAACCATCCTCAATTTTACAAAGAAAAGCGGCGAATCTCAATCGCATTCGCCGCTTTTCCTTCCTGTTAGTCGCTGCCGGAGCCGGCTTCGATTTTGACCGTCCGCAACACCGGCGCGACGCCGTATTTGCCGCCGGCTGACTGCACTTGCGGCACATGGTCGCGGTCGGTGTTGCCCAATGTTTTCCCTTTGATGTACACATCCCCCGTATCCCAAAACTCGCTCGCCTGCATCCCTTCGGAAAGCGTCGGCCCGTCGACGATCCGGTCGTAAAAGTCGACGTAGCGGGAGATGATCGTTTCGCGTTCCAACGATTTCGCCGTCTCACCGGCTTGGTCGTTGTTCAAGTTTTGCAGCGCGACGCGGAACACGCCCGACAACGCGCCGGCGAGCCATGGGGTGTACTTGTCCTCTTTTTCGCCGGTATGGTACACATGCCATGTTTCATCCCAAAAATGGCGGTCCATCGCCTCGTAAACACGGCGCGCCGCATCGCGGTACGCTTCGTTTTTCGTCGCCAAAAACGCCGCCGTCAGCCCGCGGATGGCGCCAAGCTGGGCAAGCAGCGTCGGCTCCTCTTGATCCGGCCCTTGGCCGATCGTGTAGCCGTTGGCGACCAGCCCGTCTTTTCGCATCAAGTGTTTCAAGATAAAGTCCGCTTGCCGGCGGATCATCTCAAGCGCCCGCTTTCCTTCCGGCGTGCCAAGCCCTTTGGCGCTCTCGCCGCTCGCATAGCCGACCGGCAACCCATCAATGGCGCGCTCAAAAATGCGGAGCGCTTCCATCGTATAACCGGCGTGGAACGTATCGACCCGCTTTCCTTGCGCATGGCCGTCATGTTCGGTCACAAACGCACCCGCCTGTTCATTGAAATGCATGGCATCGATGTTGCGGAACACTTGCAGCAGCACGTCGCGGTTGACGGAATACGGGTCGTCGGCCGTGCGGTCGTTGGCTGGATCGGCATCCACATTTTCCTTCGCCGCTTTCGGGAACGGGCTTCCGTCAAACACGGCCAAAAACGCCGGATTTTGGTTTTGGTTTTCCGGACGCTGGTCGGTCATGCCGAAAAACTCCGCCGCCGGCCAAAGCATCAGCCATTGATCCGCAAGCAAGCTGCGGGGATCTTTGACGACCAGCTTCGCCGCATCCGGCGCCAGCTCGCTTCCCCCTTCGGCCACTTCCACGGCATGCGGCAAATAGACAAATCCGCCGCTTGGGTTGTAGCGGCTGCCCGCTGCTTTCGTCAACGCCTGTCGCTTCGCATCATAAAACAAATGGTCGCGGATGAAAGCGAGCTTGTTCCATATTTGTTCCGTCAAAATCATCCCTTGCAGCCCGTCGGCGGAGCTGACACCAAGAGCGACGTTCCCTCTTTGGTCGTCGTTTGGCGTTTTCGCTTCCACTTCTTCGTCACTGTCTTTTTGATGGAAATTGCCCAAAAAGTCGCCGGCCCAAAGCGCCTGCTTCAAAAAGACGCCGCCGTAAGCTGCCGGCGTGAGCACTTTCTCCATTTTTCCGCGATCCCAACGGAGCGATTGAAAATCGACTTGATAGACAGGAACGTATGTGCCGTCGTCATTTTCCGCGTACACGTCCGTGTCGACCTTTTGCGCATAATGCGGGTCGCCGCCGGCATATTCAATGAACGTCGGAAACATGTTGCGGAAAATTTCCTCACGCGGATAGCCGACGCTGTCGGCAAGCTCATAAAAACGGTCGGCAAGCGCCTGATCGGCAGGCTTTTGCTGTTGTTCCGCGCGCTTTTTGGCGATCGGGCCGTGAATGAGATGAAGTCCGAGCCCGGACTTTTCCACGACTTCGTACATCGCCTCTTCCGAATACTCGTACGACTCGATGCCGGCCGTATAGTCAAATTTCGTCGGCTTGTCAAGTTTCCTTGCATCGAGCGTATCCAAGTCCAGTCCGAGCCCTTCCGCCAACGGTTCGCCGGAAAGCTCAAACTCCGAGTAGGCAAACATATTGCCGGCCGTATCAAACTGATCGTCCGCTACCGGCACGTGCAGACGCGGCGCTTCCGCTGAACGTTTGTTCTCTTTTTCCCCGACGGCGGAACAGCCGGACGCCAATAGCAGTGACACCGCCGCCGATGTGGCCATCACTTTCCAAGGCATGCGCTTCATGGCTTGCTCCCCCATTTTCTTTAAAAATAACGATTTTCATTTTCAACCTATTTCATTATACGCCGTCGATCCCCTTCATTCAAGCCGGAATCCATTCCATCACACGCCCGAGAAAGGCGCTTTTCATGCCTCTTCTCGTTCCCTTAAGCGGGAATCCACTCAATGCGGCGTCCGCCCGTCCATAAAAAGCAACATTCCAGTTCGTTCGGACAATGTCCGATCGCTTTGCGGCATAAGGACGACGCCGTTTCTTTGCAGCGCCAAATCGCTTCCTCTTCCTCACACCATAGCAGCACACGAACCCGATCGCGGTAAATGATGTACAACTCCCGGTCCGCTTCTTCGCCCCATCCGCCGTCCGCCAGCAACAGCGGCTTGCACGCCGCCTCTTCCCTTGAACCGAAAAACTGCAGCAAATGATCCGTCACCTTGGCCAACACAAGGCCGTAATGCAGCGGCGTCGGAAACATCGACAAAGGAAGGAGCGAACGATGCTGATCAATCAGCCGCAGCAAGAAAAGCGGCGACCGCAGCGAAGGAGCGGTTTCACAATACGCCT
Organism: Geobacillus sp. BMUD; assembly: GCF_013096845.1. Classification (NCBI taxonomy): domain Bacteria; kingdom Bacillati; phylum Bacillota; class Bacilli; order Caryophanales; family Anoxybacillaceae; genus Geobacillus; species Geobacillus sp. BMUD. The sequence continues at coordinate 22,031 of NZ_SDLA01000020.1, read as the reverse complement.
GCAGGACGGAGCGGAGAAATCGGCGCAGCGCATGCGGCCAGACGTCCAACGTCTCGTGCTGGATAGGCACCATGGCTCGCCTCCTTTTGTTCATGCATGTTTTTCAAGCTGCTCCAATACGGCGTGAATCGAGCTCCATGACCGTTTTGCAAAATAAATGGGCTTGTCTTTGCTTTTCGCCTTTTCTTTCACTTTCTTCGCCAAATTATGGTTCACGTAATCGATCATGACCAATATGGCGTCGACATGCTCCGGAATGTCGCGTTTCACCATATTCACTTTCCGTCCGTTAAGATGAATGATTTCCCGGAATCCGGAACGCTCCAATTTATCGGTAATATGGCCTAAATGATCGGCTCCGACAACAAGCAGTGATGCCATCACAAAAGCCTCCTTTGCTCGCTTCTTTCTTTTCTTATTTTAATTGAGAATGATTTTCTATGTCAATTAAAATGATACATATTCTCACTTCTACTTTTCCGTTCCTCCGCTCATAAATTCCTTTGCGTGTACCAAACTATAGGTGCGGGCGATTTCATCACAACAAGGGGGATGACCATGGCGAAAGATGTTCTTTGCGAAGTTCGCAACTGCCGTTATTGGGCGGAAGGGAACCGCTGCAGCGCTGAAGCCATTTACGTGGTCAGCCATGCAGGGAAAATGGCGGCCGATTCAACGGAAACAGATTGCAAAACGTTTGTTCCGGCCCACGAAGCATAATGCGAGACGAACGAGGCGCTGCCCGGCCGACCGGGCGGCGCTTGCCTCGTTCGAGGGAGATGACGATGGACAAACGAGCCAGCCTCATTCAGGCGTTGCAAAATGAAGTGAAGCGCGCCGCTTTTGGAGCCCACCCGGCTTGCATCGACTCCTTTGTCCGTTTGTGGGATTATGAGTTCGGCTCATTTGACCATCTCCCGCCTGACATTGAGCGGCTCATAGCCGGTCGAGCCGCTGAACTCGGGTGGATGGATGACGTTTGAGGGCCTCCATTTCGGAACCAACGCCATATTGAGCGAGAATCGAAGTTTGATGGCAGCCCGCCTATTAGAGGACAGGGGCCACGGTGGCTGAACCTAGATGGGTGAACGAGGTTTGGCCGCAGCGACAAAAAGGCAGGAACCCCGACTAGGCGAGGCCCCTGCCTTTTCCGCTTTCGGAACAAGCGTTTTCAGCGCTATCTGTTTGTTCCGTTTTTGGAATGAGCCTTTTCAGCTCTCGGCGCAGCAGTTTTTGCGCGGCGTTGCGCGGCAGTTCGTCGACAAAGTAAATGCGGGCCGGCACTTTATATTTCGCCAGCCGCTCGCGGCAAAACGCCCGCAACGCCGCCTCATCCGCCGCCGCTGTGTGTTTCAGGCGGACGAACGCATATGGCACTTGTCCCCACGTTTCATCCTCGACGCCGGTCACCCCGGCTTCCTCGACAGCGGGATGCGACAGCAGCACTGCTTCAACTTCCGCGGGATAGACGTTTTCACCGCCGGAAATGATCAAATCGGAACGGCGGTCCAGCACATACAAAAACCCATCCTCATCGAGATAACCCATATCGCCTGTGTACAGCCAGCCATCGCGGATCGCTTGTTTGGTCTCCTCGGGGCGGTGCAAATAGCCTTTCGTCACATTCGGCCCTTTGACCACAATTTCCCCTTCTTCATACGGCGCGGCTTGTCGCCCATTCTTAACAATGCGCAACTCGGCCGGAAACAGCGGCTTGCCGGCGGAACCGAGTTTGGTCAAGCTATATTCCGGCGCGAGCGTCGCGACTTGCGATGCCGTTTCCGTCATCCCGTACGTCTGGTACACCGGGATGCCTTTTTCTTTGCACGCCTCAAGCAGCGGGAGCGGCGCCGGCCCGCCGCCGAGCAGCATGCAGCGGAATGTATCGGGATAGCGGGCTTCCCTGAGCTCAGCCATCATCCGCTGAAGCATGGCAGCCACGACTGACATGATCGTCACGTCGCCGCGCATGATCCATTCGTTCGCTTCTTTCGGGTCGAATGATGTTTGCAGCCGCATCGGCATGCCGTAAATGACGCTGCGCATGGCGATCGACAGGCCGCTGATGTGAAACAGCGGTACAGCGGCCAGCCAACAGTCGCGCTCGTGCAAGCCTAAATTGAGCACCGAGCCGACCGCGCTCCACCAATGGTTGCCATACGTTTGCAAGACGCCTTTCGGAGTGCCGGTCGTCCCAGACGTATACATGATCGTGGCGGTTTCCTCCAAATCGCACGTTTCTTTGAAGGAAGCGACCGCTTCCGGCAACCCAGCCAACGCACCTATGGTAAGAACGCGCCCGTCGCCGCTGAGGCGGCCGGCCAGCTCCTCATCGGCGATGACAAGCCGCGCCCCGCTGTCGTCGAGCTGCCAGCCAAGCTCATAGGGCGTCAGGCGCACGTTTTGCAGTAAGACGCGGGCGCCGAGCAAAAACAGCGCATGAATGATCTCGACCATTTCGATGCGATTTTTCATGAGCAGCGCGACTACATCCCCTTCCTTGACGCCCGCCCGCGCAAGGCGCCGTGCCCAAGCTGCGGCCGCTTCATACAGCTCGGCAAACGTCTTTTCCTGCTTGCCGTCGCTTACAGCCATCCGCTCCGGGGTTAAACATGCCCGTTGCTTCAGCCAGTTTGGCATCGTCGTCATCTGTTTTCCCTCCGTTCGTTCCTTTTTCCGCCCGCGGTCAACGTGGGAATGTCCGTTCCATTGCTGAAGCGGGCCGAGTTGCCTCGTGGACAAGCCCAATCGTCAGCTCCTTTTCGATCCGCAACCCAGGAATAGAAACGGCTGCCCATGGAGCGCACACGTTTGTTGAGCCGCAGGTTCCTGTAAAATCATCAGCTCTCTAGAAGGTTGGTGAAAAACAGTGATCGCCCCTAGCTGACGTCGGATCACATGAAATGAGAAGCCGATGCCGCAAAGTTTCTCCATTTGGAGAAACAAGGCGGTGAAGCGACCTGCTCTTTTCATCACCGGTCTTTTAAACCAAAAAGAGAAAGCCCTTTCACAGAAAAGGTCCATGGGCAGCGCGATCTGCCCTCCACCCGGGGATGAAAATCTCGCGTCAGTTCGGCATTTTCACGGAAAAAGCAGCTTGACGCGCCATCAAGCTGCTTTTTCGTTCTCATCACGGAAAGCGCGGAAATTGGCTGAAGTCCGGCTTCCGTTTTTCTTTGAACGCCCGCATGCCTTCCTTCGCCTCTTCGGTCGTGTAGAAGAGAAGCGTCGCGTCTCCGGCGAGCTGCTGGATGCCGGCCAAACCGTCGGAGTCGGCGTTGAATGCCGCTTTTAAGAAGCGAATGGCCGTCGGGCTTTTTTCCAAAATTTCTTGCGCCCATTTCACTGTTTCTTCCTCAAGCTGCTCAAGCGGCACGACTTTGTTGACAAGCCCCATCTCGAGAGCTTCTTGCGCCGTATACTGGCGGCACAAATACCAAATTTCCCGCGCCTTTTTATGGCCGACGATGCGGGCCAAATAGCCGGCGCCATAGCCGCCGTCAAAGCTGCCGACTTTCGGTCCGGTTTGGCCGAAGATGGCGTTGTCCGCGGCGATCGTCAAATCGCAGACGACATGGAGCACATGCCCGCCGCCGATCGCATATCCGGCGACCATCGCGATGACCGGTTTCGGAATGACGCGGATGAGCCGCTGCAAATCAAGCACATTGAGGCGCGGAATTTCATCCTCGCCGACGTATCCGCCATGGCCGCGCACTTTTTGGTCCCCGCCCGAGCAAAACGCCTTGCCGCCGGCGCCGGTCAAAATGATGACGCCGATGTTCGCATCGTCGCGCGCTTTCGTAAACGCATCGATCATCTCATTCACCGTTTTCGGCCGAAATGCGTTATGTACCTCCGGACGGTTGATCGTAATTTTGGCGATGCCGTTGTACGTTTCGTAAATAATGTCCTCATAGTCGTACTGCTTTACCCATTCAAACGGCATTTACACTTCCCCCTTTGTCATGAATTCACTTACTATTTTAGCAAAAATGCCGGGCCGTTCCACGTGAATTGCATGCCCGGTTCCTTTGACGCACACAAGTTCGCTGTTGGGCAGCCGCTCATGCATGTGGGCCGCGATGCGGCAAAACTTCTCATCGCGCTCCCCGCAAACAAGGAACACAGGCATGGCCAGTTCACCAAGCCGCTCCCAAAACGACGGCTGCACGCCGGTCCCCATCCCGCGCAAACTGTTGGCCAGCCCCGTTGCCGTATGGCGGAGCCGCTCGCGGCGAATCGCCGCCCGCACCGGCTCCGGAAGCATCCGTTGCGTGGCGAAAAGCGGCAGCCGCTCCCAATAATCGACAAACGCACGGATGCCATCCTGTTCAATCCGGCGCGCCAACGCTTCATCCGCTTCCCGCCGTGCGCGCCGCTCCGCTTCCGTTTTCAAGCCGGGCGAACTGCTTTCCAGCACCAAACGGCGGACGCGGTGCGGATGCCAAACGGCGAACGCCAACGCAAGCCGGCCGCCCATCGAATAGCCGAGCACGTTCGCTTCCTCGATGCCAAGTTGGTCAAGCAATGTTGCCAAGTCGGAGGCTGCACGTTCGATCCGGTACCGCCGGATGTCCTTTGGCGCCTCAGTCCGTGCGTGGCCCAATAAATCGACGGCGATCAGGCGGAAGTTCGGCCAAAACGGCACGAACAGCCGCCACGTGTCCGCGCTGCCCGTAAACCCATGAAGCAATAGAAGCGGTTCTCCTTCACCGTATTGTTCCACATGGTAACGAACCCCATTCGCCATCATGGTCATGCCATTCCTCTTGATTCGAGATATTTTGCGATTTCCCGGGCAACCTCGCTCCACAACAATCGATGCATTCGGACATTTTCCGCGCGCGACGTGCGCACCTCAATCACATGAAGCCCGCCTGATGACAATGATTCCGATACATGGCGGCGGAACTCCGTCCAATGGTGCGGCACCGTATGGCGGCCGCCGTACATCTCGACAGCGTGGGCGAACGATAAATCGGTCGGCGTGCCAAACAGCGTTTCAAACGGCCCTTTATGGCGCGCCTGCGGCAAAAACGAGAAAATGCCGCCGCCATTGTTGTTCAACAACACAATGGTGGCCGACAACGAATGCATTTTCGCCGCCAACAAGCCATTCAAATCGTGGTAAAATGACAAATCACCGATCACCAATACAAGCGGAGGCGCGGCAACGCTGGCGCCCAAGGCGCTCGAGACGACTCCGTCAATGCCGTTGGCGCCGCGGTTGGCGAGAATGCGAAGCGGCTTGTCCGTTGCAAAGAGGAACGTATCCGCATCGCGAATCGGCATGCTGTTGCCGACAAACAGCGCCGCTCCGGCCGGAAGCAAATCGGCAAGCTCTGTGAACACTTTCCCTTCAAACCATTCCTCTTCCGGCAGATGGCGCTCAAGCGCCGCGCGGGTGGCCGCGTTCATCTCGCGCCATATCGCCGACCACGCGCTTTTGTTTTCCCTCGGCTTCACCCATTCGAGAAGCTGGAGGCAAAGCAGCCGTTCATCACTCTGGACAAAACTGTCTGCGGACAACGTCGGATCACGCCAGCCGCCATCGTCGACCACAATTTGGCGAATCGCGCGATGGCGCTTGAGCCATAAAAAGAGCGGTTTCGACACAGGCATCGCGCCAAAGCGAAGGACGACGTCCGGAACGAGCTTGGCAGCGGCCGTTTCCTCTCGCAATATGGCGTCATAGCTGTCAATGATGTACGTTTTGTCATGCCATCCAGCACGCAGCTGGGAAAGCGGATCGGCCAAAATCGGAAAATCAAGCGCTCGCGCCAGCTCGGTGACCGCCTCGGCAAATCCAGGGCGATCGAGTGGTCCGCAGACGATCAGCCCGCGTTCCGCCGCCGATAGCTGCCTAGCGAGCGCCGCCGCTTCTTCGGGCGGCAACGTCGGGAGGCCGCGCCATACTTGCGGCGTTCCTGACGCTGTCCGCACCCGCTCCCACACCGCCTCATCGATATGCGGGACAAGCGGCTCGCGAAACGGCGCGTTCACATGCACAGGCCCGCATGGCGAACCGGCGGCCGTTTGGACGGCTCTTGCCGCCATCGTCCGCACATAGCGCAGCATGTCATCCGTCTCTTCCGGCAGCGCCAAGTCCACAAACCACTTGGCGTAGCGTCCGTATAAGTGCAACTGATCAATCGCCTGCGGCGCTCCGACATCGCGCAGTTCATGCGGCCGGTCGGCCGTCAGCACCACGAGCGGCACGCGCGAATAGTATGCCTCGACAACCGCCGGCCCATAGTTGGCCGCCGCCGTTCCGGACGTGCATACGAGCGCAACCGGCCGCTGCTTCGCTTTCGCCAAGCCGAGAGCGAAAAACGCGGCGGAGCGCTCATCGATGTTCATATATAGGCGAAGGCCAGGGTGGGCCGCCATCGCCATCGCGAGCGGCGTCGAGCGCGAACCGGGGCTGATGACCGCCTCCGCCACCCCGGCCTGCGCCAACCCGTCCACCAATGCCGCTACATAAACAGACAAGGCATCAGCCATCGTTCATCACTCCCAACGCCGATAACATCGGGATCATTTTGACGTTCGTCTCTTCATATTCGCTGTCGGGGTGGGAATCGGCGACAATGCCGCAACCGGCAAACAGCACGGCTTCCTTCCCGACGAGCAAGGCCGATCGAATGGCAACCGCCCACTCCCCATTGCCTTCGCCATCCACCCAGCCGATCGGCGCCGCATACCATCCGCGGTCAAGCGGCTCAAGGGCGCGGATCGCCTCCAGCGCTCGATCGCGCGGCGTTCCGCCGAGCGCAGGGGTCGGATGCATCAGTTCCACTAAGCGGAGCACGGAGCGCTCCCGACAGCCATGGCCGATGACCGGGGTGCATAAATGCTGGATGTGCGGCAGCTTGAGCAGCTGCGGTGCAGGCGGCATCTCAACCGTATCACAAACGGAAGCAAACAAGCGGCCAATCATTTGCACGACAAATTGATGCTCCTCGCGGTTTTTCCGATCTTGCTGCAGCCAGGCGCCAAGACGCTCATCTTCCTCAAGGCCGCCCCCGCGCCGCACTGATCCGGCGAGGCAGACCGACCGGCACGTCTCCCCTTCCTTTTGCACAAGCTGCTCCGGCGAGGCGCCGAGAAAACAACGGCCGTCTTGCTCAAAGGCAAAAAGGTAAGAAAACGGCTGCTGTTCGCGAAGTCGCCCAAGCACAGCCGCTGCATCCACCGCCTCGGCAAACGTCAGACGCCGGGCGCGGGCGAGCACCACTTTATCCAATTCCCGCGCCCGAATCGCGGCGATCGCTTCTCGGACCGCTGCCAGCCATCGTTCTTTCTCTTCCTCCTCATTCGCCATGAGAGGCGGGAGGCGCTTCGAAACGGACATCGAGCCGTCAAGCCGATCCAGCAGCCGCCCGATCCGTTCCCAATCCCTTCCTTTTTGATCGGTCGGCACGGTGACGGTCAACGTCGTTCGCCCGTTTCTTACGGCCAAGAGCGCAGCCGGCGCCACAAGCTTTCCGGCCGGAAAACCGCGCCACCATTCAGCGCGCGGGCGGTGCGGATCAAATGAAAACCCGCCGAACAAGATGGGCGGCCCATCTGCGGCTCCGCATGGTTCCGTCATGCCCTCCCATCGGCGGCGTCCTGCCTCCATGTCGTCAAACCGGTCGTCCATCTTCTCCGTTTCGATCGCATACGCAACGCCGAGGCCGGCGAAGATCGTGCTCCCGCTTCGGTCCGACCAAAAAAACCGTTCGCGAAACCCGCATGACGGACCGAGCAGAAAAAAAGAAAGCGGGTCGAGGCCCTCCCACGGTTCCGTCCAGCTGACAAACGGCCGCGCCGCATCGGCCGCCGCTTTATGCAATTGTTGCCGCAAGTGTTGTCGAAATCCAATCGCCACATTCCTCACGCTTTCTTTTGCAAAATTCCCCCTCCATCTTCACTTCCCATTATAATATAATAGGAAATCATTTATCTATCGGGAAGGGTTGACATGCTTTCAACGTTTTCCTACACTTATTTTGAACGTAAACGGATGACATTTTCACGAAGTATAAGGGGAATGAATATGCAACCATTGACACATATGGACCATCGCCCGCCGGCACACCGCGACTGGCGCGTTTTCTGGCGGCTGACGCGGCCGCACACGTTGACGGCGGCGTTTGTGCCTGTATGCGTCGGCACGGTGCTGGCGCTTCGGGAAACATCGATCGATGGGCTATTGTTTGCCGCAATGATGATTGCCTCGTTATTGATTCAAGCCGCGACGAACATGTTCAACGAATACTATGACTACAAGCGCGGCCTCGATTCCGCGGAATCGGTCGGCATCGGCGGCGCCATCGTCCGCGACGGTCTCAAGCCGAAAACAGTGCTCGCTCTGGCGTTCGGCTGCCTTGGGGCGGCCGTGCTGATCGGCGTCTATATTTGCGCCGAAAGCAGCTGGTGGCTCGCCGCTGTCGGAACGATTTGCATGGCGGCCGGCTATTTTTACACCGGCGGTCCGATTCCGATCGCCTATACGCCGTTTGGCGAACTGGCAGCTGGGTTTTTTATGGGCTTTGTCATCATTTTGATTTCGTTTTTCATTCAAACAGGCTATATCAGCGACGGAGCGGTGCTCACCGCCATTCCGGTCGCGATTTTGGTCGGCGCGATTTTGCTGGCGAACAATATCCGCGACTTGGACGGCGACCGTGAAAAAGGGCGAAAGACGCTCGCCATTTTGATCGGCCGCGATTGGGCCATCCGCCTGCTTGCCATCATGTTCGCTCTTGCCTTCCTTTGGACGGCCGCACTCGTTGCGTTTCATATCGTTCCGCCCTGGGCGCTGCTTGCGCTGTTGAGCATCCCGAAAGCGGTTGCGGCGACGCGCGGATTTATCGGCAAAATCAAGCCGATCGAGATGATGCCGGCCATGAAAGCGACGGCGCAAACGAATACGCAGTTCGGCTTTTTGCTCGCCGCCGGCTTGCTTATCGCCTATTGGCTTTGACACGGTCAACACGACCGTGTTTTTTTTTGTTTTTCGCCCATACTACATCATATAGAAGGCTTTAGAAAAACGATGATTTTAGCCAAATTGACGGGGTTTGCCGGGAATGAAGAGCTGATCGTACAAAGCCCCCACACTCGTGAAGAGTTGGCTTTGGGCCATTTTTCATTCCATCACCAGCCTTATAGACGCGATGGAAAAGGGGGAAACGGCCCGAGGCGGCCGATACGACAAGACGCTATGGCGAAGGAAGGGATGGCAACCGATGCTGACGAACGAACAACTTGACGCCCTCCGCTCAAGGTTGCTCGACATGAAACAAGAGACGGAAGAGCGGCTGAAACAAAACGACCATTTCGGCATGATCCGCAGCCACGCCCACGATGCGGTCGGCGAGCTGGCGAGCTATGACAACCATCCGGCCGATGAGGCGACGGAGCTGTATGAGCGGGAAAAGGATCTCGCCTTGCAGGAACATGCCGAACGCGAAGTTCGCGAGATTGAACGGGCGCTTGGCGCCATCGCCGACGGCACGTACGGAACATGCCGCGTATGCGGCCGGCCGATTCCATACGAGCGTCTCGAGGCGCTGCCGACAACGCTCTACTGCCGAGACCACAGCCCGGATCAAACGGTGTCGCAAAAGCGGCCGCTTGAAGAGGGCGTGCTCATGCCGCCGTTTGCCAAATTCGATTTCGATGACCGCGAAGAATCGGTCGCTTATGACGCGGAAGATGCATGGCAGGAAGTCGCCCGCTACGGCACATCTGACACTCCTTCGGATCTTGGCAAAAACGTCGATTTCTACAGCGAAGTGTACGCCGAGTCGGAAGAGAACGTCGGCTATGTCGAAGACTTGGAAAATTTCGCGGCTGTCGATTTGCATGGCAAAAACGTCAAAGTGTACCCGACACGGGAGCATGAGCTGCTGGAAAACATATTGGATGACGAAGGCATCATGTCGAACATCGGCGATTTGCCGGCGTATGAAAAAGATCCGTATACGGTCAATGAGAGCTACCGCCGCTATGATGAACGGCCGACCCAACAAAGGTTCGGGGAACCCAACCCATGAAAAGGCCATCCGTGCGATGGCCTTTTTTGGAAACAGGGACGTGCTCTTCCGCCAAAACAGGAAACATGCGCTCTCCAAAAACGGGGCAAAGCAAGAAAAGCATATTTTTCAATGGCGGGGTTGCAACAAGGATGCCGCATGTTTCAATGGCTTGTCGGAAAACAGGCAAAGAGAGCGTGACGGTTTTTGAGCTAACGAAAGCGTGTTTAAAACAGCAAGGATGCGGATTCCCGTGCCGCTTGCAAAACCATGAACATATGTTTTCCCATGCTTTTTGAAACAGCAAAGGCGCGGATTCCGTAATACATAGCGGAATGTGACGAAAACGTTGATGGAGGCGAAACGATGAACGCACACGAAATTGATTACCAGCTGTACGGCGATGACATGCAGTTTGTCGAGATCGAGCTCGACCCGCGCGAAAGCGTCATTGCGGAAGCGGGCGGCATGATGATGATGGAAGACGGCATCGTAATGGAAACGGTCTTTGGCGACGGCTCCTCGGGCGGAAAAGGGCTGCTCGGCCGCCTCGTCGGCGCCGGCAAACGGCTGCTCACCGGGGAAAGTTTGTTCATGACCGTGTTTACGAACCAAGGCAGCAGCAAGCGCCGCGTCGCGTTTGCCGCTCCGTATCCGGGAAAAATCATTCCGGTTGATTTGAGCGAACTGGGCGGGAAGCTCATTTGCCAAAAAGATTCGTTTTTATGCGCGGCCAAAGGCGTGTCGGTCGGCATTGAGTTTCAACGCAAGCTCGGCGCCGGCTTTTTCGGCGGTGAGGGGTTTATTATGCAAAAGTTGGAAGGCGACGGACTCGCCTTTTTGCACGCCGGCGGGACGATCCACCGCCGCGAGCTGCAGCCGGGGGAAACGCTTCGCATTGACACCGGCTGCCTTGTGGCCATGACGAAAGACATTGACTACGATATTCAATACGTCGGCAACATCAAAACCGCCTTTTTCGGCGGCGAAGGGCTGTTTTTGGCCACCGTCACCGGCCCGGGGGCAGTGTGGGTGCAGTCGCTTCCGTTCAGCCGGCTCGCTGACCGCGTCCTCGCTGCCGCCCCAAGCGCTGGCGGACGAGCGGTTGGCGAAGGCAGCCTCCTCGGCGGCATCGGCGACTGGCTCGACGGCGACGACTAAAACGAAACGAAGCGTTCTGACGGGATGCCTGACGATTCATTCATAACCATTTCTAGTTGGCACCTAAAACGAAACGGGGTGTTCCGGTTAAGCCGGACACCCCGTTTCCTTTCATGCCCTCTCCACGAAGGGCTGGCAACAGCCATACATCAGCCCTCTAATCTGGTATGCCCACCGCTCCTGTGTTTCGCTTCTGCCTTACATCGATGGCGAAAGGCCCCAAATATCCACAGCGTACTCGGCAATCGTCCGATCGCTGGCAAAGTAGCCGGAGTGGGCGATGTTGATGGCGCTCATCCGCCACCAGCGCGCCGGATCGCGGTAAGCCTCTTCCACCCGCTCTTGCGCCTCGGCATAGGAGGCAAAATCGCGCAGCACAAAATATTCGTCATTTTGCGCCAACAGCGAGTCGTAAATCGGCTCAAAGTAGTCGCCGACGCCAGGGAAAAAGCCGTTGACAAGCTGGTCGACGACTTGCTTGATGCGTTTGTCGTGATGGTAATACTCATGCGCCCGGTAGCCGCCCTGCTCATAGTAGTGGAGCACTTCCTCGGCCGTCAGCCCGAACAAAAACATGTTTTCCTCTCCGACAGCTTCCGCGATCTCGATGTTCGCTCCATCGAGCGTGCCGAGCGTAATGGCACCGTTCATCATAAACTTCATATTGCCCGTCCCCGATGCTTCTTTGCTGGCGGTTGAGATTTGCTCGCTCACATCGGCGGCAGGGAAAATCTCTTCCGCGAGCGATACGCGGTAGTTTTCCAAGAAAATGACCTTCAGTTGCTCATTTGTCCGTTTATCGTTGTTCACCTGATCCGCCACTGAATGGATGAGCTTGATGATCCGCTTGGCGTAGTAATAGCCCGGCGACGCTTTCGCTCCGAAAATGAACGTGCGCGGGTGGATCGAAACATGCGGGTCCTCTTTCAGACGATTGTATAAATGCATAATGTGCAACACGTTTAACAACTGCCGTTTATAAGCGTGCATCCGTTTCACTTGGACATCAAATATCGACGATTCGTCGACAAGAACGCCCGTTTTTTCGGAAATGCGCTTGGCCAACTTCATCTTCCGCTGCCGCTTGACCGCAGCCAGCGCCTGCTGAAACGCCGGATCGGAAGCATAAGGTTTCAGCTCAATCAACGCTTCCGGTTCGCGGATCCAGCGGGGGCCGATCGTTTCCGTAATCAGCGCCGACAGCTCGGGATTGGCTTTCAACAGCCAGCGCCGGTGGGTCACGCCGTTCGTTTTGTTGTTGAACTTGTGCGGCGCCCACTCGTAAAACAAGCGCATTTCCCGTTGTTTTAAAATCTCCGTATGCAGTTTCGCCACCCCATTGACGCTATGGCTCGCCACGACGGCCAAGTGCGCCATTTTCACCATCCCGTGGGCAATGATGGCCATTTGCTCGATCCTTCCCCAATCACCGGGATAACGCTCCCACAGCTCGCGGCAAAACCGTTCGTTGATTTCCTCGACGATCATGTAAATGCGCGGCAACAGCGGCTGAAACAGACGAATCGGCCATTTCTCCAGCGCTTCCGCCAGCGTCGTATGATTCGTGTACGCGATCGTATGGGTCGTAATGTGCCAAGCCTCTTCCCAGCTCATCCCTTCCTCATCGAGCAAAATGCGCATCAATTCCGGAATCGCGAGCGCCGGGTGCGTGTCGTTGATATGAATGGCGACATATTCATGAAGGCGGTGCAGGCTCCCGTGCTGGCGGCGATGCGCGCGAGTGATGCTGCCGAGGCTGGCGGCGACGAGAAAATACTGTTGCTTTAACCGCAACAATTTCCCTTCATCGTGCGCATCATCAGGATACAAAAACTCCGAAATGGCTTCCGTCTCCCGTTTGTATTGCATCACATCTTTATGAAGCGGGAACGTTTTCGCCGGCTCGGCGCTCCAAAGCCGGAGCGTGTTGACCGTGTTCGTCTCGAAACCGATGACCGGCATATCGTACGGCACAGCCATCACGTTTTCACTGTCGACATGGCGGAAGGTGAGGCGGCCGTTTTGTTCCGACACCTCAACCCTTCCCCAGAAACGAACCTCGACCGCCAGCTCTTCTTTACGGATTTCCCAAACGTTCCCGTTTCGCAGCCATTGCTCCGGCAGCTCGACTTGATAGCCGTCGACGATTTTTTGGTCAAACAGTCCGTGTTTATAGCGGATGCCGTAGCCGTGGCCCGGCAAATTCAATGTCGCGAGCGAATCGAGAAAACAGGCGGCGAGCCGCCCCAGCCCGCCGTTGCCAAGACCGGCGTCCGCTTCACATTCCTCAATGTCCTCAAGGCGGATGCCGAGCTCGCGAAGCGCCTCTTCGACCATCGGGCGGACGCCGAGGTTTAACAAGTTGCTTCCGAGCAAACGGCCGAGCAAAAACTCGATCGACAAATAGTACACTTGCTTCCGCCGCTCTGCCCGGTAGCGCTCGTTCGTCGCGATCCAATGGCGGCTGATATGTTCGCGCACCATCTGGCCGAGAACGTGATAATGATCGCGCGCCGTCGACTCTGCAAATGGCTTGCCGCACAGCGCCTCCACCCGCGCTACAAACGTCCGTTGAAACGTTTCTTTATCCGCGAACAAGCGCGTCTCCCCCCTTTTCGACCAGCTGCTCGTACGCTTTTTGATACTCTCTCGCCGACCGGCGCCAGCTGTAATCGCCGCGCATCGCCCGCTCCATGAGGCGCTCCCAGACCGACGGCTGACGGTAGAACGACAGCGCCCGGCGGATCGTGTACAACATATCATGGGCGTTAAAGTTCGTAAAGCTGAATCCGTTCCCTTCTCCTGTGAATTCATTGTACGATTGCACCGTATCGTTTAACCCGCCCGTTTCCCGAACGATCGGAATCGTCCCGTACCGAAGCGCGATCATTTGGCTCAGCCCGCACGGTTCAAACAGCGAGGGCATTAAAAACAAGTCCGCGCCGGCGTAAATTTGATGGGCGAGCGGTTCGTGAAAGCCGATGTACACCCCGACCTTGTCGGGATAGGCCGCCGCCATCTGCGAGAAAAACTGTTCAAACCGCCAATCCCCCGTGCCGAGCACAATGAGCTGCATCTCTTCCTGCATGAGGTCGTGGAACACGCACGTGACTAAATCGAGTCCCTTTTGCGCCGTCATTCGCGTCACCATCGCGACAACGGGCACATCGTCCCGCTCTGGCAGACCGAACCGCCGCTGCAAAGCGCGCTTGTTCCATTTTTTTTTCTCCCGCGTATGTACACTATAAGTCGCCGCCAAAAACGGATCGGTTTCCGGGTTGTAAAACTCGTCGTCAATGCCGTTTACAATGCCAAGCAAATCATCCCGCCGCGCCCGCAACAGCCCGTCAAGCCGCTCGCCGTAATAGGCGGTTTGAATCTCCTCCTTGTACGTCGGGCTGACCGTTGTAATCAAATCAGAGGCGACAAGCGCCCCTTTCATAAAGCTGACGCTTCCGTAAAATTCCAGATGATCGACGGTGAAATACCGTCCATCCAAATTCAACAAATCTTCTAAAATCCCGCGCGGAAACAGCCCCTGAAACTGCAAGTTGTGAATCGTAAACACGGTGCGGATCTCCGCATAAAACGGATCATGCCGGTATTGCTCGCGCAAGAAAAACGGAATCATGCCCGTGTGCCAGTCATGGCAATGAATGATGTCGGGCTGAAACGAAATCGCCGGCAGCGCGTCCAGCACCGCCCGGCAAAAATAGGCGAACCGCTCGCCGTCGTCACCATGGCCGTACAGCTGCGGCCGTTTGAAATAGTATTCATTATCGATAAAATAATAGACAACCCCGTCGTGCTCCAGTCTGTCCACCCCGCAATACTGGCGGCGCCACCCGACCGGCACGATGAACTCCGCCACCTTGTTCATCTTCTGTTTCCATTCGGGGGCGATCGTTTCATATTTCGGCAACATCACGCGAACATCGACGCCAAGCCGGCGCAGCGCTTTTGGCAAGGCGCCGGCGACGTCGGCCAGCCCCCCCGACTTGGCAAACGGGGCGCATTCAGAAACGGCAAACAGCACGTTCATCGATTCAAGACCTCCCCTTGCACCGTTCCTTTCCGGACGACAAACGGCCGTTCCGCCGTCCCTTGTAAAACAACCCCCGGTTCGATTTTCGCATCTTTATCGACGATGACGCCATCCAGCACACAACCATCGCCGATTTGGCATTTTTGCATAATGATGCTGTTCTTCACAACAGCTCCTTTGCCGATTTTCACGGAACGAAACAGGATGCTGTTTTCCACCGTTCCTTCAATGACGCAGCCGTTGGCGATCATCGAGCGCTTCACATTCCCTTCCCGGCCGTATTTCGTCGGCGGCTCGTCTTTTACTTTCGTATAAACCGGCCGCGATGGAAGAAACAGCTGCTCCCAAACGCGGCGGTCAAGCAGCTCCATGCTCGCGCGGAAATAGCGGGCGAGCGAATCGATGGCGGCCGCATACCCGTTGTATTCATAGTCGCAAATGGACAGCGAATGACGATCGTCGTCGATGACATCGACGATGCTTCGATAACCGCGGTCTTTGTAGCCGGCGATCAAATCAAGCAGAAGAGACGTCTCAAGCACATACATCTCCAATGGCTCGCCGCGATGGCAAATTTGCGTCACATCGCAGCCGCGTTCGATATGGCGCTCGAGAACGGCGTCAAAGTCGATGTTGCACACCGTATAGCCGTTCGCAATAACCGCATACTTTTGCCGGCTTCGCAAAAAATAGTCGATATGCTGCTCAAAATGGGCAAACGCCCCGACCCGGCGCTCGCCGGAAAACAACAAATCCGGCGATGGGAAGAAAAACAGTCCGTCCCGTTTTCGGTTTAAATCCCAATTCTTCCCTGATCCTAAGTGGTCCATCAACGACCGATATTGGTATTTGGGAAAAATCGCCACACTTTCAATGCCGGAATTGACCATGCTCGAAAGCACGAAGTCAATGAGCCGATACCGCCCGGCGAACGGCACTGCTGCGATGGAACGTCTCTCGACAAGCGGCGCCATCGCCTCCATATACGTCGTCGCGTCAATGACGCCTAACATCATGTTGTTGTTCATTGTGCTCCATCCTTCCTTGCGGTGTCCTTATTCCGTTGCTTGAGCCACTCGGTCGTTACGAGCACGACGTCATCATCAGCATCGTCCAAGCTTACAGTCGAATGCGGCGGGATGAGGATCTCCGGAGTAACGATCGCTCGCTCGACATACGCTCCTTCACCAACCGTTGCCCCTGGCATAATCACGGACTCTTTCACAACCGCCCCCTTCTCAATGCGCACACCTTGAAACAGCACCGAGCGCTCCACTGTTCCCTCCACAACGCATCCTTCATTGATGAGGGAATCCCTCACTTCCGCCTCGGGAGCGATGTATTGCGGCGGCTGATTCGGATTGACCGAATAAATGCGCCACGAGCGGTCAAACAAGTCGAGCTCATTGTGTTCATCGAGCAAATCCATGTTGGCTTCCCACAAGCTTTTCACCGTTCCGACATCTTTCCAATAGCCTTTGAACGGATACGCCACGAGCCGCTTGTTCTCCCGGAGCAGCCGCGGAATGATGTCTTTGCCGAAATCATGCGACGAATGCGGATCGGCGTTGTCGATTTGCAAATATTCTTTCAACAGCGGCCAGTTGAACATGTAAATGCCCATCGACGCCAAATTGCTTTTCGGGTGGGCCGGTTTTTCGGCAAATTCGACAATTTCCATGTTTTCATTTGTGTTCATAATGCCGAATCGGCTCGCCTCTTCCCACGGCACCTCAATGACGGAAATCGTTGCATCGGCCTGTTTGGCAATATGGTAGTCGAGCATCTGCTGATAATCCATCTTGTAAATATGATCGCCAGACAGCACGAGAACGTAATCCGGGTCGTACTGTTCGATATAATTGATGTTTTGATAAATGGCGTTCGCCGTGCCTTCGTACCATTTGACACCGGAAGAGACGGAATAGGGCGGAAGGACAGTGACCCCGCCGTTTCGCCGATCCAAATCCCATGCACTTCCGATGCCGATGTACGAGTGCAAAAGAAGCGGCTGATATTGGGTCAACACCCCGACTGTGTCAATGCCTGAGTTCGTGCAATTGCTCAAGGTAAAATCAATGATCCGGTACTTCCCCCCAAACGGTACGGCTGGTTTCGCGATGTTTTTCGTCAGCGAGCGAAGCCGGCTTCCTTGCCCGCCGGCCAATAACATGGCGATGCACTTCTTCTTCATTCTGCTTTCTCTCCCCTCGTTGTTGCACTGGCCGCAAAATGGAAATGCCAAACGGTGGAATCGTCATGCGCACATGGTACGGTTTTCCATGAAACGGCTCACGGAAAGCGGGAAGCCGCTTCCCGTTGACATGCCCCGAACCGCCGAACTCTGGCGCGTCGCTGTTGAGCACTTCGCGGTACGGCGCCAAAAGCGGCACGCCGACTTTGTAATCGTCATACGCCTGGTTTGTGAAATTGCAAACAATAACGAGCACATCCCCTTCTTTTTTCCCCCGGCGGATGAATGAGAAAATGCTTTGTTCGGCATTATGAACGTCAATCCATTCAAACCCGTGCGGATCATGATCGAGCTCGTAAAACGGCTTATACCGTTTATAGCAGGCGATCAGCTGCTTCACATATTCGTCCATTTTCCGGTGCAAGTCGAAATCAAACAGCACCCAGTCAAGCTCTCCCTCAAACTTCCATTCATCAAACTGGGCGAACTCATTGCCCATAAACAACAGCTTTTTTCCAGGATGGGCCATCATGTAGCCGTACAATAGGCGCAGCTGGGCGAACTTCTCTTCGTATGACCCAGGCATTTTATTGAGCAGTGATTTTTTTCCATGCACGACCTCATCATGGGAAAATGGCAAAATGAAATTTTCTGAATACGCATAAAGGAGGGAAAAACTGACTTGATTGTGGACGTATTTCCGCTCATGCGGCGGCGTTTCCATATACTTGAGCATATCGTTCATCCAGCCCATGTTCCATTTGTAATTAAACCCAAGCCCGCCGTCGTACGTCGGCGCCGTCACCTTCGGCCAGTCGGTCGAATCTTCGGCGATCATCAAGACGTTCGGATCATAGGCGAACACCGCTTCATTCAACTTGCGCAAAAATTCGACCGCATACGGATTTTCATACAGCCGGTCATTGTTTGGCCAATAAAGCATATTGGCGACCGCATCGACGCGAAACCCGTCCACATGGTAATACTCCAGCCAAAACAATGCATTAGAGATCAGAAAACTGCGTACTTCCGGCTTGCCTAGGTCAAAATTCGCCGTCCCCCAGACGTCATTTTCTCGGTCTTTTTCATTCGCGTATTCATACGTCGGCGCGCCGTCAAACATGTACAGCCCGTGGGCATCCTTGCAAAAATGCCCTGGCACCCAATCGAGGATGACCCCAAGCCCCGCTTGATGGCAGCGATCGACGAAATACATGAAATCGTGCGGTGTGCCATAGCGGCTCGTCACCGCATAATAGCCGGTCCCTTGATATCCCCACGAACGATCGAGCGGATGCTCGACAAGCGGAAGCAGCTCAATGTGCGTAAACCCGCGCTCAAGCACGTACGGAATGAGTTCGTCGGCCATCTCGCGGTACGTATAAAAGCGGCCGTCCGGTTTCTTTTTCCACGAACCGAAATGAAGTTCATAAATGACCATCGGTTGGTCATAAATCCGCTTCCGCCGCTTCTTCCGCTGCCAAGATGAGTCATTCCACTCGTACCCTTTCAGATTATAGACAATCGAGGCAGTATGAGGGCGCACTTCGGAGTAAAAGGCGTACGGGTCTGCTTTCAACAGTACACGGCCATCCGGTGTGATGATCTCATATTTATAGAGATGGCCTTCCAAGTTTTCTGGAACAACGATCGTCCATACCCCTTCGTTGTTCACTTTTGTCAAGCGGAAATTGGCCCCATTCCAATCATTGAAACTGCCAACGAGACGCACATCAAGCGCATGCGGCGCCCACACGCAAAACCGGGTGCCGACTGTCTCCCCTTGATGGATGATATGGGCGCCAAACAGCTCATAGCATTTATACAAGCTGCCTTCATGAAACAAATACATTTCTAAATCTGTCGGATTCGCCGCAATCAAACCGATCGCATCCTTTCCGAAACAAGATGATGGCCATACACGACATTGATTCCTATTCGCCAACAGAACGCTTCATTCCTTGAATGATTCGTCTATATTTTTAGACAAATTCCAACAACCGCTGTTTTGGGTTGTCGAATTTTCCTTTGCACACAGCCGGGCATTTATATTATAATATATATAAATTAATAATTATTATAAAAAATGGAGGTGCATTATGGCTCCAACACTGTACGATTTTCACCATCTCCCGCACGTCAAAACGCAAAATGAATCGAAAAAAGCGCTCTGGGTGACGCTTTTATTGACCGTGTTTTTCACCGCCGTTGAGATCACCGGCGGCATCCTTTCGAACTCGCTCGCGCTGTTGTCCGATTCCGCCCATATGGCATCCGATGTGCTGGCGCTCGGCTTAAGCATGGTCGCTCTCTATATGGCGACGCGCCCGCCAAACCGCCGGTTTACGTTCGGCTTTTTGCGATTTGAAATTATCACGTCGTTTTTGAACGGGCTGACATTGGCCGTCATTGCGCTGTGGATCTTATGGGAAGGCATTCAGCGTTTTCTCCATCCGGAACCGATCCACTTTCGCCTCATGCTCGGGATCGCCGCGATTGGCCTCGTCGTCAACGCGACGCTGACGATCGTCTTAAGCCGAAGCACGAAAGCGGAAGACAACTTGAACGTTCAGAGCGCCCTTTGGCATTTCATCGGTGACTTGATCAGCTCGATCGGTGTCATCGTTTCCGCGCTTCTCATTTATTGGACCGGTTGGACAGTATTCGACCCGATCATCAGCTTGGTGATCGCCGCCATCATTTTCACAGGCGGGGCGAAAATTATGCGTGAATCGTATCTCATCTTAATGGAAGCCGTGCCCGATGGGTTTGACCTCGAACAAATCCGCGCTGACATTCGAACGATCGAAGGGGTGGAAGACGTGCATGATATGCATTTATGGGCCATCTCGACCGACCATTACTCGCTGTCAGCTCATGTGTTTGTCAACGAACACATCCAACCGCTTTGCGTCATCTTGGCGGTGAATGAAATGTTGAAGGAAAAATACGGAATCGAACATGCGACCATCCAAGTCGAACACGCCATGCTGCATGACCACGGCCACTATGGCCGGGCGTTTTTGGAGAAAAAAGCTTCCCATGAATAGAAAATGCCGCCTCTGCTTGGAATGGCATGGGCGGCTTTTTCGTTTGCTTGTCCATTTTCCCTTTCAAGCCAAAAGGAATCAAGACGATCCACGGCGAACATCAAGATACAGACATCAGCTGCCAAAGGAAGGGAAGGCTTATGGAAATCGGAACGATCTTCTCGTTTTTCGGCGTCGCTGTTTTGCTTACGTTAGCCCCAGGCCCGGACATTTTGTTCGTCATCGCCCAAAGCCTGTCCCAGGGCAAACAGGCGGGCATCGCCACCTCCCTCGGGCTGTGCACCGGCCTGCTTGTCCATATCAGTGCCGCCACGCTTGGCGTCTCAGCCATCATTTATCAGTCGGCCTTGGCCTTTGCCGTCGTCAAATACGCAGGCGCCGGGTATTTGCTGTACTTGGCATGGCAGGCGTTCCACGAAAAAGACGCTGGCCTGGCACTCGGGCGTCAAGAGCAGCTCGCCTTGAGATCGTTGTACAAAAAAGGCATTTTGATGAACGTGCTCAATCCGAAAGTGTCGCTCTTCTTTTTGGCGCTCCTGCCGCAGTTCGTTGATCCATCAGCGGGCCGCGTGCCGCAACAGATGTTGCTTCTTGGCGCCGTCTTCCTCATTCAGGCGCTCGCCGTGTTCACCTTGGTGAGCATCGGCGCGGAAAAACTCCGCCACTGGCTGCTGTCGAACGAACAAATCGCTCGGCGGATCCACTGGCTCAAAGGCGCCCTTTTCGCCGCCATCGGCATCCAAATCGCCTTCAGCGAGCGGCCGTAGCGGCCGAAAACGAAACGAGCGGGCTGTTTTTTCAGCCTGCTTAAGATTTTTTAGCAGCTGCACACCTAGTTGACAAAGCGGGCCATCAAAAGCAAATCCCAATACGTCTTGTCATCGATTTTCGCCGCGTTTTTCTTCACCCCTTCTTCAACAAATCCAAACATTTGGTACAATCGAATGGCATTCGTATTGTCGGCGGCGACTTCGAGACACACTTTTTCAATAAACGGATGTTCCGTTGCCCACTCAAGAAGCGTCGCAAGCAGCGCCTTGCCGACCCCTTGGCCCCGAAAGCTGTTTTTCACGCTCATACCAAAAGCCCCTTGGTGCTTCGTCCGTTGCTTATTACCGTTATGAAAATCCAAAAACCCGATGATATCCCCTTCCTGCTCGGCGACAATCGCCAGCTTTCCGGGATCATCCATCATTTGTTGCAACCATTGTTTTTGCTGCTCGCTCGTGATTGTTACTTCCGATGCCGTCGTCAGCAAATACGACGCTTCCGCCGCCACCGCCTTCACAAACGCAACGACCCGCTCGGCATCCTCAGGACGCGCCGTCCTTACAACCATCGGTCGGCCGCTCGCTATCACCACCCGTCTTGGTTGGATGGTTCCCATAACGATCCCTCCTTGCATTGTTCTGGTTGCTCACTTGTGAGTGAACTACCCCCACTTAATTTTCTAGCGAAAATTTGAAGTGGAGGCTTCCAAAGAAGTTTGACTGCTTCAAGCAATCCTTATTCTTTGAGGCGTGTCCACTTCGCCGCTAGAGCATAAGACACTC